>DASZFN010000650.1:0-11048 GCA_035939715.1 Gemmataceae bacterium
AGACTGGCGGGCGCGGGTGTTTGAACTGGCCGAAGCCCTGTTCCAGAGCATTCGCATGCAATTGAGCGTCGAGCGCTACCAGGCGATAGACGTCGGCCGCGGCGCCAATCTCGACACCATCGACGTGCCCTTGAACAACCGGCTCTGGCTCCGGGATCAGTTCGAGCGCATTCGCCGGCTCGAGCCGGAGGGACAACGCTTGAAAGAAATCGAGGCCGTCCTCCAATGGGACGACCCGGGTCCCGGCGGCTTTTACGACGACCTCGGCAACCCGTCCCGTCAGCCGCACTTGCTGCGCGGCGCAGGCTTCGCCAAGGATCCGGCCTTCTTGCAGTCTTCCCTGGTCGGCTTTACCTACGCGCCGGGCTGGCGCATCTCCTGGTGCAACCACGCCGAAGCGCTTAACGATGCACCGCTGCAAATGCACTACGACCATCTCGACCCCGGCGCAAGCTACAAGATCCGTGTCACTTACGCCGGAGACAGCTTCCGGACGCGCATCCGTTTGGTGGCCAACGGGCAGATCGAAATCCATCCCTTGATGGCCAAGGAACGCCCCGTGCGGCCGGTCGAATTCGCCCTTCCGCCGGCAGCGACTGCAGGCGGAAAGCTGGACCTGACCTGGACCAGAGAACCGGGCCAAGGCGGCAACGGCCGCGGCTGTCAAGTCGCCGAGGTCTGGCTCATCAAGCTCTGACCCCTCGCCCCTCGTTCCCAGGCTCTGCCTGGGAACGCCCTGCCGCGAGGCTCCGCCTCGCAATATGCAGCGGCCAGCCGCCGATTTGACCGCCCCCCCGGCTTAACCTATGTTTGCATAAAGCTCCACCCAGGCCATCCCGAGGCGTCCATGCCCTTGAAGACCCCCGCCGCTGACCATACGCACCAGGACAAACACGTTGGCGTGGAACGGCGCACGGCGGTGCGTTTTCGCTGCTGTCGCAAATGCAATGTGCGGCCGGCGGGCGCTACCGGCATCGGCACCTGGCCGGGCATCATCTATAACATTTCCGCCACGGGCATCGGCGTCGTGCTGCCCTGCCCGCTGCAACCCGGCACGCGCCTGATCATCGAATTGTTCGGCGGCCGCAAGGAGCAGCGCGTCGAGGCCAGCGTCGTGCGTTCGGTACTGCATACCTTCGCATTCTTTCACGGCTGTGAGTTTTCCGAGCCGCTCAGCGAGCGCGACGTCCAGGCCTGGCTCAAGTAACGCCAGACTCATCCCTTCTGCCGCCGCCCCTATAGAGTATCCGTAAATCAATTTGTGAGGCAGTCATGCCGGCATTCGTTGTATCGGCGGCCGAGGCCGGCCGTAGCGTCCTGGAGTTGCTCCGAGCCCGGATGAACATTTCATGGGCGCAGGCCCGTCGTCTGCTTGCAGACCGCCGCGTGCGTCTGGCAGGAAAGCCTTGCTCCGATCCGGGCCGGCGCCTCCAGCGCGGGCATCGTGTGGAGGTCCAGGCCGGCAAGCGTCCCGCCAAAATGGCCGCCGGCAAAAGAGCGGTCGGCGGCGCGCAACCGATCATCTGCCACGCCGATGCCCACATCGTGGTGGTGGACAAGCCAGCCGGAATAACGACGATGCGTCACCCCGGCGAGGCCGCTGAATTCGGCGCACGGGCGCGGCGCTACTTGCCGCCGACTCTCGCCGATCTCCTTCCCGGCCTACTGGGGCGGAGCCGGCCGGGGAAGCCGGGACGCGTCCGCGCCGTGCATCGCCTCGACAAGGAGACGAGCGGCCTGGTGGTGTTTGCGCGCACGCGTGAGGCGGAGAGCAATCTCGGCAAGCAGTTTCGCGCGCATGCTACGGAGCGCCGTTATCTCGCCCTGGTGCGCGGCCGCGCAAAAGACGGCCGATTTGAGTCCATGCTGGTCAATGACCGGGGCGACGGCCGGCGCGGCAGCACCCAGGCACAGGGCGAGGGTAAGCGCGCCGTAACACACGTTCGTGTCGTGGAAGAACTTGGAGACTACACGCTGGTGGAATGCCGGCTGGAGACCGGACGCACGCACCAGGTGCGCATTCATCTGGCCGAGCAAGGCACGCCCCTTTGTGGAGAAACGATCTACGATCGGCCGCTGCACGGCAAGCCCGTGGCCGATCACAGCGGCGCCAGCCGTCCGGCCCTGCACGCGGCCAGCCTCGGCTTTCATCATCCCGCCACGGGAAAATGGCAGACCTGGACTTCCGGCCTGCCGGAAGACTTGCAGCATCTCCTGCGTCGTCTGCGATCGTTCACTAGCTGAGACTTGACCTATAGCATGGCGAGTAACGCTGCCAGCCCTACCATGCCGACAACGATGGCAATGCCTGCGCCGACGGCAAGTTTGATCCGCCTGCGCTCCGGATCGGAATAGCCACCGCGTGTGATACGCACGTCGCGCATGCCGGACAACAACGTGGGCGCCACATCGGGCGTGATGGTATTGAGCAGGGCGCTGGATTCCTCCGCGCTGGGGAACTGGAATTCAGGATCGCTGCCCGTCCTGGGTATGTTGAAGGCCTCCTGGGAAGCGGTTTCCTTATTCGCGGTCGGAGGCCAGGATGCGATTTCTGTCGCATAAGGCCCAAGTGCGGCAGACAGCTCCAGCGGCGTTTGAAATCGATCGGCCGGTTCCTTGGCCATGAGCTTGCGGACAAGCGCCGCAACCTCGGCCGGGACGTCGGGCCGCAGGTCTTCCAGCCGGTCCGGCTCTTCGGTGGTGTGGCGAATCAATTTTTCCAGAGTGCCGCCGTCCGGGAAGGGAACGCGGCCGGTCAACAGAAAATAAAACGTGCAACCCAGGCTGTAGAGATCGGAGCGGATATCCACGGTGTGCAGATTCCGCGCCTGCTCCGGCGAGACAAAGTCCGGCGTGCCCATGACCAGGTTCGGCCGGGTGAGAATTGTTCCCGTCTCATCGGCGTCATCATCGCTGCCTTGCAAGCGCGCCAGGCCGAAGTCGAGAATCTTTACCAGGCAGCGCTTGCGGCGCGCTTCGCCGCCGGGCAAGGCCACGAGGATGTTGGACGGCTTGATGTCGCGGTGCACCATGCCCATATCGCAGGCGTACTGCAAACCCTCAGCGGCCTGCCGCATAAACTCGCAGGCGAGGCCGACCGGCAAAGGGCCCTGCTGATGAACGAGGCGGTCAAGGTTTGGGCCGTCCACATACTCCATCACCAGGTAGAAGCGATTGCCGACGTGGTTGGCGTCGTAAGCCGTCACGACATTCGGATGCGCGAGCGGCGCCGCGGCGCGCATCTCGCGCTGGAATAGCTCCTGGGCCTTTTCCGTCTCGACATACTGTCCGGCGAGCACCTTGAGAGCGACCACGCGATTCATCGTGTGATGGATCGCTTTGAAAACCCGCCCCATGCCGCCCTTGCCGATCTCGTCGAGAATGCGATACTGGCCCAGCACGAAGCCGCCGGTGCGGCCGGCGAGAAGTTGTTCAGCCTGGAACTTGGTAAGCAGCCCTTGCTGCACCAGCGCGCGGGCGATTACCTTGCCACGCTCCGTCGGCGGCAGCCGTTCGCTCAGCGAGGAAAGTTGAGCGTCGCTGAACAGACCGCTCTGGCGAAGATTGAACAGGAAGGTCTGTCGATCGGTAGAGGGGGGAGTAGCCATATCGCTGATCCAGGCGGGGGCCGAGGCTGTGGCATCATGCGGACTGATCTAACAGTGAGGCACGGCAAAAACGTGCCACCAAAGAAAACGCCGCGGTAAAGTATACTTGCGCCAGCCGGTCTCGGTGGTCCCTTCTTATAAGACGAAGCATCGGCGGAATTGTTCGCCAGGGCCGCGAAAATGAGCGATTTGTTAGAATTCCCGTCGCATTTCCGGCGGTTAGACGCTAAGCTTACAGTCGTTGGCTGCGGGTGATTAAAGTCCTGCGGCCGATCCCCGCTGTTTTTCCCGCCGTATCCTTTTCCTCTCGTCCATTTGAGGGCTCCCTTTATGCTTGGCTCTTTCATTTATTGCCGAATCGCCTTGCAAAAGTGGAAATCTCTCGGGTCCGGCGTGATCCTGCTGCTGGCCGCCGGTATTTGTCCTGCCTCTGCGGCAGTCCCCGCTGATTCTGCCGCGCGAAACCAGGTTGTCGGACAGCCGGTCGCTCTCGTGGTCCAGCCCGCGGCGGTCACGCTGGCGGGGCCGCGTGCCATGCAGCAGCTGGTCGTCAGCGGGCGTTATGCCGACGGCACGCTGCGGGATTTGACGCCATTCTGCGAACTGACCATTGAAGGCGCGGGCAACGTCCAGCTAACAGATGGCGGCATGCTGCTGCCTCGGCGCGATGGGAAAGCTACTTTGCTGGCCCGCGCGGGCGGCCAGTTCGCGCGCGTTCCGCTCACGGTAAAAGATTTTGACAAACCACAACCGATCAGCTTTCGGCACGACATGATCGCCGCGCTCAACGTCGGCGGCTGCAACATGGGCGCCTGTCACGGCACCCCGAGCGGCAAGAACGGCTTCCGGCTCAGCCTGCGCGGCTACGACCCGGCAGCAGACTACTTGCAACTGACGCGCGACGTATTCGGCCGCCGCACCGACCGGCTCGAGCCGCTCGACAGCCTGATCATGCAAAAGCCGCTTGGCCGTGTCCCCCACGAAGGCGGCCAGCGTTTCAGTCTACACAGCGTTCCGGCTCAGGTCTTCAAAACGTGGCTCGCCGAGGGGCTGCGTGATGATCCCGCCGATTTGCCGGCGCTCAAGAGCGTGGAAGTCCTTCCGGGCGGGCGCGTGCTGCGGGAACCGGCGCGCTGGCAGCAACTGGCGGTGATCGCGCACTTTGCCGACGGCAGTGCGCGCGATGTAACGCGCCTGACCGTCTTTAGCAGCAGCGACAACGCCGTCGCCGAAGTTTCCGCCAACGGCCTCGTGGAATTTGGCCAGAGCGGCGAAGTGGCCATCCTGTGCCGTTATCTCGAGGAGCTGGTTTCCGTCCGTCTCTCGTACCTGCAGCCGAAGAAAGGCTTCCAGTGGGTCAACGTTC
This sequence comes from Gemmataceae bacterium, assembly GCA_035939715.1. GTDB lineage: Bacteria > Planctomycetota > Planctomycetia > Gemmatales > Gemmataceae > DASZFN01. Next base: position 4,975 of record DASZFN010000650.1, read on the forward strand.
CCGAGAACAATTACGTCGATCATCTCGTCTTCGAAAAGCTGCGCATGCTAAGTATTCCGCCCTCGGAGTTGTGCACCGACCAGGAGTTCGTCCGCCGCGTGTACCTCGATCTATGCGGCATCGTGCCGACGATCGATGACACCAGGGAATTCCTGAACAGCACGGACCGGAGCAAGCGGGGCAAGTTGATCGACCGGCTGCTGGCGCGGCCGGAGTATGCCGACTTCTGGACGCTGAAATGGTCGGATGTGCTGCGCAGCAATCGGAAGACCATTCAGGAGAAAGGGGCGCATGTCTACCAGGACTGGCTGCGCGAGCAGATCGAGCGGAACACCCCCTTCGATCATATTGTCCACGACTTGCTGACCGCCACCGGAAGCACGTTCGCCAATCCGCCCGCGAACTATTATCGCATTGCCCGCGATCCGCAGAACCTGGCAGAGACAACCGCGCAGCTTTTCTTCGGGATCCGCATGCAGTGCGCCAAATGCCACAATCATCCCTTCGAGCGCTGGACGCAGGACGATTATTACAGCCTGGCCGCGTTCTTCGCGCGCGTCCGGCAGAAGAGTGATCCCGCCGAGCCGGGCACCGGTCCCATGAAGGCCGGCGGCGGCGAGGTCGTTTACATCGATCGCGCGGGCGAGGTAGTGCAGCCACGGACCGGCAAGGTGATGCTCCCGCGCTTCATGGGCGGCGACACGGCGCCGCTGCCGGCGGGCAAGGACCGCCGCGAAGCGCTGGCCGACTGGATGACCGGCACCGACAATCCTTTCTTTGCGAAGGCCACCGTCAACCGCATCTGGTTCCATCTGACGGGGCGCGGCATTGTCGATCCGGTCGATGATTTCCGCGACTCCAATCCGTCCGCCAACGACGACTTGCTGAACGCGCTGGCCAGAGACTTCATCGCCAGCAAGTTCGACGTCAAGCACGTTATCCGCGTAATTTTGAATTCGCGCACTTACCAGCTGAGCGCCCAGACGAACGATTTCAACAAGGACGACAACAAATACTTTTCGCACGCAGTGACGCGGCTCTTGACCGCCGAGCAATTGCTCGACGCCATCTGCGCCACCACCGAGGTGCCGGAAAAGTTCCCCGGTCTGCCCCTGGGCACGCGCGCGACGCAGCTACCCGACGGCGAGGTGAACAATACTTTCCTCAAGACCTTCGGCCAGCCGGCACGCGAATTGGCCTGCGAGTGCGAACGCGAAGGAGACAGCAACCTGGCCCAGGCGCTGCAATTGATCAACGGCCCCACCATCAACGACAAGCTGCGCAATGCCGGCAATCGGCTGGGCAAGCTGCTGGCCAGGAAGCTCCCCGAAAAGGAGATCCTTACCAACCTGTACCTGGCCACGTTGTGCCGCCCGCCGCTGGAAGGGGAGGTAAAAGCCTCTCTCGAACACGTCGCCAAGGGCGCGGACAAGCGCAAGGCCTGGGAAGACGTGCAATGGGCGCTGCTCAATTCCAAGGAATTCCTGTTCCGACACTAAGCTTCACCGGTGGCACGATCGTTCTGGAAGATCGACTGCTTCCCGGCGGGCAGGTCACGGTGCAAGGCACGCGGATAAGCGCCGTTGCCGCGGAACCTTCAGCGCCCACCGATGCCGAAGTCATCGACCTGAACGGCGGTTATCTTGTTCCAGGTTTTGTCGATCTGCACGTGCACGGCGGCGCCGGCGCCGATTTCATGGACGGCAGTGAAGATGCCTTCCGCACCATTTGCCGCGCCCACGCGCGGCACGGCACCACGAGTCTGTTGCCGACGACGACCGTGGCCCGCCATGCGCAGCATCTGGCCTTTCTCGAGGTCTGCCGCCGGCTCAAGCGTGACGGCACCGGCGGGGCACGCATCCTGGGCGCACATTTCTATGGCCCCTATTTTGCTGCGGAGGCGCGCGGCTGTCATCCCGCCGCTGAGGTACGGCCGCCCAGTGCCGACGAATACAACGACTATCTCGCCTACGCCGATTGCATAACCACGGCCACCGTGGCGCCGGAGCTGCCAGGCGCGGAAGCCTTCATCCGCGCCTGCCGCGCGCAAGGCATCCGCTGCAACGCCGGTCATACTTACGCTACCTTCGACCAGATGGCCGCCGCGATTGATTGGGGCGTCAGGCATGTCGATCATCTTTTCTGCGCCATGTCCGACCGCGCCCGCTTAAGGCAGAGCCAGCCTTATCCCATGCGCGGCGGCGTCATGGAAGCCACGCTCTATTTCGATGAACTGACCACGGAAGTGATCGCCGACGGCAAGCATTTGCAGCGCGAGTTGCTCCTGCTTGCCTACAAGCTCAAGGGCCCGGACCGGCTGGCGCTGGTGACCGATTGCAATCGCGCGCTGGATATGCCGGACGGCCCATACATTTTCGGCCCGAGCGACGGCGGCGAGCCCATCCTGCGCCGCGACGGCGTCGGCCTTATGCCGGACGGATCGGCCCTGGCTTCGGGCGTGGTCGGGATGGATCACGGTGTCCGGACTTGCCATCACCTTGCCGGAGTGCCGCTGGTCGATGCGGTGCGCATGGCGAGTCTAACTCCCGCGCGAATTGCGGGATACGATCAAGAGATCGGCAGCATCGCTCCCGGCAAGTGTGCGGATCTCGCGATTCTTACCAAGGCAATGGAGGTCGCGCGCGTCTACCTCGCCGGCCGCTGTTTGCTGTGAACTTAGGGGCCTGCGACCCGGTAACGATTTCCCGGGTGTTGCGTGTCCCGTAGAACGGAATTCATTCCGTTCAGCCGGGAATCTCATCGACTCCTCTCAAGGTGAATGACCAAGTAGGCTGCCTCAATGCGGGCAACTCCCGCGCGGCGGGCAGTTGCGCGACGCCGACCAGACGCTTGAACTCCGATGCCCGCGAACAGGACAACCGCGATGACAATGCCCGCGAAATGCTGGTAACTTTGCCGAGCGCGCATGAAACGCCTCCTATTCCGGATGGGGAAATGATCGGTCCTCGCCGGCGGGGCGACCCCCGTCGCCCTCGACCCACTCCTGGGCAATGGTAAAGGGGCCGCTCTGCAGTTTCTTGAAGGGACTTGCGGCCGTTAGGCGATTGTTGCGGGCGTCCGGAACCGCCCCGGCGTGACGCCGGCGAGGCGCTTGAAGTGCTGGCAGAACTGGCTCTGGTCGGAGAAGCCGGCGTGCGCGGCGACCTCCGCCAGGGACAGGCCCGTTCCTGCTTCCAGGAGCTGCTTGGCCCGCTCGACGCGGCGCAGGATAACGTACTGGTGCGGCGGCAGCCCGGTGGCCGTCTTGAACTGCCGCGCGAAGTGGTAGGGGCTGAGGCGGACGACCGCCGCCATCTGCTCCAGGGTCGGGCCGGCGTCGAGGTGTTCCTCAATGTACTCGACGACGGCGCGGAGCCGCCTCCGCGGCAGCGCGCCATCCCGGCCGCGCTCAGGCCGCCGGGGCGCCAGAACGTGCCGGATCAGGTGAACGGCCAGGACGTTGGCCAGGGACTCGGCGGCCAGCGGTCCCCCGGCGCCGCCGGCGGTCAGTTCGGCGTCCACCGCCAACATCGCGGTCCGCAGGTGCGGCAGGTCCAGGCCGTCGAGCGGCGGCACCGTCAGCCGCGCGGGATCGAGGCCGAACGCCTCGGCGCCGACCCGAGCGACCAGCGCCGGCTCCAGGAAGATGTGCAGCGCGTCCGGGCACCCGCTTGTGCGCACCCGGGCCGGGCTGCCGGCCGGCAGCAGCATGATCGCTCCGGCGGGGGGCGGCACATGCCGCTTCACCCCCTCATAGCGCAGCTCCAGCTCCGCCGGCGGCCGGTTGATAAGGATGAGCCTGTGGTAGGTGATGGCGGGCGGGTGCAGTTCCGAGGGGGGCTCCGCACGGCAGCGCGCCGCCTCCAGGCCCACCCACCCCAGCCGGTCGCTCGCCGCGGCCGCCTCGAACTGCATGATCGTGCGCCAGTCAATGGGCCTGATCGAGTTACCGCACTTCGGCTCTTCCTGTCGCATCATCTGCGTATCCCTGAAGAGTCTTGAGCATCGCGGCCCTGTGCCGCAGGATACTCCCCATCAACTCCGGCACGCGGGCCGTTGCTTCGAAATGCAGATAACCAGTCAAGGCAAGAGCCGTGCCACGGCAGTCGGGATGCCCGAAGGCCCTCAGGATGCCCGGCCAAGCGGTTGCAAACCCCCGCCCTAGCTCTGCGAGCCGCAAGCGGAGTTGGGCTGCGTTGCCGGGCGGACGGCGGGCCGGGAAACCGGAACGGGCGGGCGAGCCGCGGACGGGCGGCTGGCACGAAATTTATCACGCCGGCTAAGAATCTATCAGGATCGGAGCAGAACGAGCCGCTCGCGGAACGAGGCGGACTAAGGTCCGCAGTTCGAAGACGCGCGGGGCCGCCTTCCTGGCGCCCTTGACGGGGTCGGCCGCGCGCAGGGCGAACCCCGTCGCCCACGCGGCCAGCAGCAGAACGATCATCATCGTTGTCGATTGCATACAGCTACTCCTTGGGGCCGGTCATGATTCGGCCCGCCCCTGGGGTTCAGGTCGGTCTCCGTCGGACCGGGTTGGACGTTGTTGACGGTGATGCCGCGCGGCGCCAGGTCGATGGCGAGGCCACGCGTCAACGAAGCCACCGCCGCCTTGCTCATCCCGTAGACGGACGAGCCGGCGAACCCGGTGCGGTCGGCGACCATGCTGCCGATGTTGATGGTCAATGGGTGGCATCAAGCCACCTTGCACGCCTCGTCAAAGTCGAGGCGCGGCGAGCGTGGATAGAGTTTGCTCACGTCGCCGTAACCGAGGTTGCAAAGGAAATTCGATTTGACCGTCGTGCCCGCAAAGAACGCCGCGTCCACCTTGGCATTGTCGAAGCCCGACATCGGGCCGCAGTCGAGCCCCAGCGCCCGCGCGGCCAGCATGAAATAGGCGCCCTGCAACGACGAGTTGCGGAGCGCGGTGTACTCCAGCACGTTTTCCGGCAAATCCTTGAACCACGCCTTCGCGTCCGCGTGCGGGAACAGCCTGGGCAATTGCTCAAAAAAGTGCAGCTCCATGCCGATGATGGCGGTGACGGGCGCTGCCATGGTCTTGTCCACGTTGCCGGCGGCCAGGGCCGGCTTCAGGCGTTCCTTCGCCTCCCGTGACTTCACGAAGACAATGCGCATCGGGCACATATTCGCCGAGGTCGGCCCCAGCTTCGCGAGGTCGTAGACCTGCCTCAAGAGTCCGTCCTCCACCGGCTTGTCCAGCCAGACATTGTGCGTCCGCGCCTTGCGGAAAATAAGGTCCAGGCTGTCTTTGCTCTTCACGTCGCTCATGTCGGTCCTCGTGTATTTGTGTTCGCCGAGTCTACCCGGTGGAACTTATCTTATTGCCCGTGGCAGGACAGAGAAGAGCACCCCATGCGTTCCCAGCTGTGCCGACAGAGTAACATCGCCACCTGGCGATGTTACTCTGGCAATTGGCAACGTGACTTTCGCAGGCGGTCGTCGCCGTCTACTTCGTCAGAGGTTTCCCAGGCTGCGCCGGGAAATCTACTTCAACATGCGACCCCTGTGTGACCTGGACGTGTCGCATCTCGGTCACCTCGTGGCCGTTCTCGGTCCAGCGGGCCTGGATGTCATAGATGTGCTTCCCGGCCGCCAGCGGCGGTGACTCGAACTGCCGGACCGTGCCTGTGGTAGTCGTCGGCGCGTTGTTGAACCACAGTTGGGCATCCGCCGGTACCTTTACCGTCAGGTGGGCCATGGTGTCCGGTTGCGCCGCAGCGGTCGAAGCGGGATAGAGGTTTCGGTAGTAGTCGCCGGTCGCCGGCGCGGCGTAGTCGGCGCCGTACCCATAATCAGGGGCCACCTCTCCATAAGAAGAATAGCCCGAATCGTAGGGGTAGTTATCGTAGTAGGAGGGGTAGTAGCCGCCGTAGCTACCGTAGTCATAGTACGGATAGTAGCCATAGCCCCCGTAGCGGTGGTGGCCGTAACCGTAGTGATTATAGCCGCCAAAATGGCCGCCGCCGAAGCCGCCACGACGGCCACCGCCGAAGCCGCCGCCACCAAAGTGGCCACCGCCAAAGCCGCCACCGTGGCCACCGCCAAAGCCGCCACCG
>DASZFN010000651.1:0-3442 GCA_035939715.1 Gemmataceae bacterium
AGGTGAAGCAGTTCGTCGGCTAACCTAGCTGCTGAACTGCTTCACCTGCCGGGCGAGCCGGCAGGGGTCGGGGCGAACTTGGGCGCGCCCCTTAGATGCAGAACTGCTTCACCTGCCGGACAAACCGGCAGGGGTCTTCGCTCTGCAAGGTGCGCCACTTCAAAGCTAACGCTTCGGGTTCGCGTGCTCACGCGTGCAGCAGCATTACGAGCGGCTTCTCCAGCATCTCGGCGATACGCCGCGTGAAGCGGGCGGCAGCCGCGCCGTCGATCACCCGATGGTCATAGGACAGCGACAGCGGCAACAGCAGCCGCGGTGTCACCTGGCCGTCACGGATAGTCGGCTGCAAGCGGCTGCGCGATAGGCCCAGGATGGCGACCTCGGGATAATTAATGATCGGCGTGAACCCGGTCCCGCCAATGCCGCCCAGGTTCGTGATGGTAAAGCTGCCGCCGCGCATTTCGTCTGGCTGAAGCTTCTTCTGACGGGCGCGTTCGGCCACGGCAGCGAGCTCCTCGGCCAGTTGCTGCACGCTCTTCTTGTCGACATCGCGCAGCACCGGCACCAGCAAGCCGCGCTCGGTATCCACGGCGACGCCGATATGGATGTAGCGTTTCACGATCAGCTGATTGTTCTGCAGATCCAGGCTGGCATTGAACTGCGCGAATTGCCGCAGCGCGATGGCCGCTGCCTTGAGCGCGAAAGCGGTGACGGTTAGCTTGGGCCCGCGCCCTTCCTGCTCCTTGCGGAAGGCTTCGAGTTCGGTGACGTCGGCCAGATCGTGCTGAGTGACATGAGGAATCACCGACCAGGCCAGACTCATCTGTTCGGCCGTCTTCCGCCGGATGCCGTCCAGGGGCTGGCGCTCGACCTCTCCCCAACGCGCGAAATCGGGTAGCGCCGGCTCTTGTCTCCCGGCCGCACGGCCGGGCCCGGCGGACGCCAGCCCGCGCACAAAAGCCTTAATATCTTCTTGGACAACCCGGCCGCCAGGCGCCGTACCGTGAACCTGGGCCAAGTCAATGCCTAACTCGCGCGCCAGCCGCCGCGTGGCCGGGCCAGCGGCAACGAGAGGTTTCTCAGAACCGCCCTTCTCCGCAGGACTCGGCGGCGCCAGTGACGGAGGAGCGGTTGGTTTCTCGCGGCCCGCAGGGGCAGTTTTTGGTTGCTGTTTTTCCTGGCCATCCCCGCTTGGCGCCTGTTCCTCTTTGACGCGAAGCGGCGCCGCCACGCCCTGCTCCCCGTTCGTGCTTTTCGCCTGCGGAGTCTTGGCCGTCTCGGCTGCGCTCCCTGTCTCCTCGACAACGGCCAACACCTGGCCGACCGTGATGGCGTCGCCTTTCTTAACCAGCAGCTGCTGCACGCGCCCGCCAAGCGGCGACGGCACTTCCACGGTGCTCTTCTCCGCCTCGACTTCCAGCAGGGTTTGTCCCGGACTGATGTCGTCGCCGGGAGCCACCTTGACATCGAGGACATCGCCGCCCGGCAGGTTCTCGCCCAGCTGAGGCAGCTTGATTTCCGTGGCCATGCCGCTTCTCCCGCTCATACCCGTGAAGGATTGGCTTTTTCTGGATCGATGCCGAGTTCCCGGATTGCCGTTGCCACCTGCCGCGGATTGATCTCGCCGCGCTGGGCCAATTTCCACAGCACGCCGACCGTGACGCATTCCGCATCCACTTCAAAGAAGCGGCGCAGCGATCTCCGATCGTCGCTGCGTCCGAAGCCGTCCGTGCCCAGGGGTTGCAGCCCGCCGGGAACCCAGCGGGAAATCATATCCGGCGCCAGCTTCATGTAATCACTGACCGCCACGAAGAGGCCTTGCTCGCCCTGCAAAAGACGCTCGACGTAGCTCTTGCGCGGCTCTTCCGTCGGATGGAGCATGTTCCAGCGCTCGGTATCTAGCGCATCGCGGCGCAGCTCCTTGTAGCTCGTGGCACTCCAGACATCGGCCCGGACGCCATAGCGCTCGGCCAGGATCTCCTGGGCGCGCATGGCCTCGCGCAACAAACTGCCGCTGCCGAAGAGATGGACCCTCGACGTCTTGAGCCGGCTGCCGGCCTTTCCGTTTGACTCGGGCGCGCCGCGAAGCTTGTACAGGCCGCGCAGAATGCCCTCCTGCACATCGCCCGGCGCGGCCAGCATCGGGTAGGCTTCGTTATAGAGGGTGATGTAATACATGATGTCCTCGCCGGCCTCGAACATCCTGCGCATGCCGTCCTGAATGATGACTGCCAGCTCGTAAGCGAAGGCGGGATCGTACGCCTGCACGGTCGGCACCGTGGACGCCAGCACGTGGCTGTGGCCGTCCTGATGCTGCAGGCCTTCCCCGGCGAGCGTGGTTCGGCCGGCGGTGCCGCCCAGCAGGAAGCCGCGTGCCCGGCTGTCCGCGGCCGCCCAGATCAGGTCGCCGATGCGCTGGAAGCCGAACATCGAATAAAACGTGAAGAACGGAACCATCGGGATGCCGTGCGTGGCGTACGAGGTGCCGGCGGCAATGAACGACGACATCGAGCCCGCTTCCGTAATGCCCTCTTCAAACACCTGGCCGTTCTTCGCTTCGCGATAGGCGAGCAGGGTCTTGGCGTCCACGGGTTCGTACAGCTGCCCGACATTTGAGTAAATGCCGAACGGCTTGAAGAAGGCGTCCATGCCGAACGTGCGCGCCTCGTCGGGGATGATCGGCACGATCCACTTGCCGATCTCCTTGTTCTGCATGAGACGCTTGAGCAGTCCGACGAACACCATGGTGGTCGAGAATTGTGTTTCCCCGCTGCCCTGAAAGAACTCCTTGAACAGATCCAGGGGCGGCGCTTTCAGAGGCGGGCAATTGACGCGGCGCATGGGCAGAAAGCCGCCCAGCTCCTTGCGCCGTTGCTGGAGATAGTGCAATTCCCGGCTATCGTCGGGCGGTTTGTAGAACGGCGCTTCCGCCACATGTTTGTCCGAGATCGGGATGCCGAACCGCGTGCGGAATTCCCCCAGCTCTTCCTCATTGAGTTTCTTCTGCTGATGGGTGATGTTGCGGCCTTCGCCTGCCTCGCCGAGCCCGTAGCCTTTCACCGTGTGCGCCAGGATCGCCGTCGGGGAACCTTTGTGAGCTACAGCGGCGGCATACGCGGCATAAACCTTATCCGGATCATGGCCGCCGCGCGGCAGGCGGCGCAGCTGTTCGTCGGAAAGGTGCTCGACGAGTTTCTTCAGCTCCGCATACTTGCCGAAGAAGTGCTCGCGAATATAGGAGCCCGGCTCGACGGCGTACTTCATGAACTCGCCGTCGCAGACCTCATTCATGCGCTTGACCAGGAGACCGCTCTTGTCACGCGCCAGCAGCTCGTCCCAGGCGCCGCCCCAGATGACCTTGATGACGTTCCAGCCGGCCCCGCGGAAAGCGGCCTCCAGCTCCTGAATGATCTTGCCGTTGCCGCGCACGGGGCCGTCGAGG
>DASZFN010000652.1:0-3061 GCA_035939715.1 Gemmataceae bacterium
TATCGCATGGGCGATGCGACACAGGAATGGACCAGCATCTCGTTTGTCCCCGACGGAGAAGTGCCGGCTGGACGCATCGCCGGTTCTCTGGAGACCGCGCTGGCCGATTGCCAGAACGACTTCGAATACCGGGTTGTCGCCGGCAGTGTGACCAGCCCGGTGTATCAGGTCAAGGTGATTCATCCTTTGAAATTGCAGAAGTTGGAGGCCATGGTCGAGCCGCCTGCGTACACGCGCAGGAAACCACTGCTCGTGAAGGAAGGCAATTTTCAGGTCATCGAGGGCTCAAACGCGGAATTTCGCATTACTCTTGACCGAGCGCCGCAATCGGCAGCGCTGCTGCTCAAGGCCGGGAAAAAAGACGGCACCTCATCCATTCCTTTGCAGATCAAGGACAAGGAACTGATTGGTCAAATTGCGGCCATCGACAAGGAGCTTGATTACGAAATTCAAGCCGAGGCGGCAGACGGCATGCGTCTGGACGCGGGCAAGTTCCACATTAAGATTCTGCCGGACCACAAGCCGACCGTTCGTTTTATCAAACCCAAAGATCAGATCGAAGTCACGCCAACTACGGAAGTGCATTTGAAGCTTGAGGCAGCAGATGATTTTGGACTGTCGAAGGTGGGCATCGTGTATCAAATTGGCGACGGCGCACCGCAGACACTTTACGTGAAGGAGCATGCCGATCAGCCGGCCTCGCTGAAAACGGAGGCGATCCTCAGCCTGGAAGATCACAAGCTCGATTTCAAGGACGGCGTAACCTACTACGCCTTCGTCGAAGACAACCGTCCGAACCATCCGCAGCGTACCGTCTCCGATTTGCAATTCATCGACATCCGGCCGTTCAAACGCGACTATCAGCTGATAGAAGGCGGGGGTACCTGAAAGGGTTGCTCCGTAGCTCTGGAAGAGCTAATTGCCAGGCAGCGTGCCAATCTTCGCAACACCTTCGTCCAGACCGAATTGCCCGCCGTTGAGCCTCGCAGCATGCAGCGGATCGCCCGGACCGAACATGAACTCGCCACCGTCACCACGGAGTTTACCGAAGGCTTTGAGGCACGGTTCGGCCCATTGCCGTGCCTGCACGAAGCCCAAGAGGCCATGGAAGCGGCCGCGGCGGCCCTGGACCAGAAGAACGCCACGACCGGACGCGACCAGGAAGGGACTGCCCTCGCCGGTCTGATCAAGGCCCGGCAAAACATTCGCAAGCTGCTTAGCCGAAGCAGCAGCAGCTCCGCCAGCCAGTGCCGCAAGTTCGACCAGGAGCAGAACCAAAAGCTCCGGCCGCCCAAGAAGGCGGGCGGAGAGAAGGAACGCCTGGCCAAGCTTCAGGACGAAATTGAGCAGCTTGCCAAGGAGGAGAAGAAGTTCTCTGAGGACATTGAACCCAAGGGCGGAGGCGGCGCCCAGATGGAAAAGTCTGACAGCGATGCTCAGAAAAAGGAGCAGTCTTCTCAATCGCAAAGCTCGTCCAGCTCCTCTTCGTCAAAGGGTCAGAAGTCATCCCAGTCGAAGGCTGACCTGGCCGAGCGCCAGGATCGGGCAGCGAAGAAAGCCGCTGAGCTACAGGATCTTATGGGCAAGGATGATGCTCTCACCGACCTTGCCCGCGAGCGCATGGACGCAGCCGCGAAAGCGGTCAAGGACAGTGCCGAGTCCATGCACGGCGGTCGTGAGGAAGAAGCCGCCAAGCAAGCCGCCGATGCCGCCAAGGAGCTGGAGCGCCTGGCGAAACAAGTCGCAGCGCTCAAGGCGCCGGACCTGCCCACTCGCCTGGCCGGTACGCAGAGCCTGGCCCAGCAACTGGCCAAGGAGCAGCAAGGCCTGGGCGAGCAGATGGATGAAAAGCCAGGCAAGTCCGGCCAGCAAGGCAAAGGAGAGAGCCAGGCTGCGGCCGAGCGCTCCCTGAGTCAGGACGCGCAGACATTAGCAGACCTGCTGAACAGGAATATCGCCGACGCCGCCGAAGCCGATCGTGAGCTCGGCCAGGCCCTGCGCGAGACGAGCGAGAAGAATCCGCCCGCGGCCATTGCCGAGCAGATGAAGCAGATCGCTGACGCCCTGCGCGCCGGCAAGAAGGACCAGGCCAAACGCGACGCCCGCGACTCGGCCCAGAAGCTGGATGCGCTGGCGCAGCAGCTTGATGCCACGCGACGCGCACTCATTCAGCCGCAACTGGAGAAGCTTGTGGCTGCGGAAAAGCAAGCGGCTGAGACGCAAAAAACGTTGAACTCCGTGGCCAACGATCAACAGAAGGCCGAGGCGGAGAAGAAGATGACCGACCTGCGCGACAGCGTGGAATCGCTCAAAGCCATGGACGGCAAGATCGGCGAAGCGGCAGCTTCCCTGACCGACGCCCTGCGTCCGGATGCAGCCAACACCTGGAACGCCGGCGGCCGAACGCCGCGCGGCAATTATAAGCCTCCAGTCCTTTATGTGAACGGCGTGAATCGCGCCATTGTGGCGTTGCAGTCCAAGATTCAGGACCTGATCCTCAAGGACGCCCTGCTGGACAAAGACGAGGCGGTTCCCCCGAAATATCGGAAGCTCGTGGAGGAGTATTACCGGGTCTTGTCCGAGGACCTGCGTTAGTGATTAGTTTGTTTAGCCGCGACCCGCTAGGGGAGCGCGGACGGGATCACTTCAATGCGTACGATCGCGCTCCCCTAGCGGGTCGCGGCTAAACGGGCATAAGCCTATGACGGCTTACCAATGGTCGCCGCCTTATCTTGCCGTAGCGTACATCGGCATCGGCTTGGCGCTGCTCTGCGCTCTGTTCCTGGCACGTCAATTTGCCCGCTCGCCAACGGCCAAACGTTTGCCGCTCTTAATTGTGCGCGGCGGCGTGCTGGCGTTACTCCTGATTCTGCTGCTCAATCCCGTGCAGGTAAGTCAGACGCGCCTGCCGCCACATGTTCCGGAGATGGTCTACCTGGTCGATTGCTCGCGCAGCATGGCTCTCGATCAGCCGCAAAACCGCCTGGAACAGGTAAAGGACGCCATTGAGAAAAGCAAGCACTTGCCACGCAAGGGGGCGCAGCCCAAAGTCACGCTCTAC
>DASZFN010000653.1:0-3902 GCA_035939715.1 Gemmataceae bacterium
CCAAGCAGCATGCGGGCCAAAGTTGATTTGCCGCACCCGGATTCGCCGACAATGCCGAGCGCTTCCCCGCTGCGGATGGTCAGCGAGACGCCATTGACCGCGCGCAAGTCGCGCCCGCTGCCGAAGAGCCCGCCGCCAACGCGGAAGCGGCGCTCCACATTGCGCATCTCGGCAAGCGGCTCGCTCATTCATTCTCATACGCGCCGCCAAGCGCGGCGGCGTAGCGCTTGATCGAGATGTCCAGGATCCGCTTCGCGTCCCTTGCTATGACCCGGTCAAAATAATGACCGTAGATCACGTCGAACTCGAGCGGCTCCAGCGCGCTGCCGATTGCGGTCACCTGCCGCGCGGAGAGCGGGATGAGATTGGGATAGCTGCGCATGAAGCTCAGGAATTTCCGATCCGTCGTCACAGTCGCGATATCCGACGAGCACAGCACGCCGCGGCCGCCGGCGCCCTTGCCCCAATGGAGCACGCTGCCGCCCGGGAAATGACCGCCGCAGCGCACCAGCGTCACCTCGGGCAGAACGCGCAGTGTCTCGCCCTCCCATAGCTTGATGCAGGGATCAGGACGCATGATCCAGCGCTGGTCCGCGGCATGCAGGTGGATCGGTACGCCGCCGAACGCGCGGCTCCACTCCACCATGGTCGTATAGAAGTGCGGATGCGATATGCCGATAGCGGCAAGCCCGCCGAGGCCGTTGATCAGGGCAATGGTCGCGGCGTCGAGCATGGCGATGGTATCCCACAGGACATTGCCGTTCGCCGTGCAGACAATGAGCGCGCGCTGGCCGATGGCAAAGGACGGCTGAGTGCCGATCCCGATCAAGCCGGGCTCATGCTGGCGATAGGCGTTGAAATGCCCCCCAGCCAGAGCCGCCGGCGTCGTCCAGGTCTGTCCCCATGGCGGAACGTATTGCCGCTCCTCCTCACAGATCGTGCATTGGCCCGGTGGGACGCTGCTGGGGGGATATTGCGTGCCGCAGGCGGTACAGATGAAAGCGTCCATGCCGCTGCTCCAAACACCGGTTTTGTGGCGGATCAGGGGGATCCGTCGCATCCATGGGAGGTTGGGCCTTAAGGATCGTGTAGCGGTTCGCCGCTAGGCTAAGCGGCTGAGCCGCGGCATTCTCCTTCGCCAACCACCATATTGTGTGCATACTTGCGGTTAAGCCTGTACCCCCCAAGGGGCGGAATTGTCGAGTAAACAGTAGGCCTCGGTCATCGCCGGCAAATGGCAGTCGAATTTGTCAGGAACGAAGAGGGATTCCGCGCCGGCCCGGAGGACGCCATCATTTTGCCGCTGGTTACAGCGGCGCTCGTTCTCAAGCGCCTCCTCAAAACAGTCTTTCTATTCCTTGTCCGGCTGCTGGATTGGTCCTTCCCCGTCGTAATGCTGCTGATCCGCTTTCCGCTGTTCACGGCGAGAGTGCTCGGCGATGGAACCATTGGTGCCGTACGCTGGCTCATCACGTGGCTCCCTCTATCCGAGCAAATCCGGCAGAACTGGCAGGATGTTGCTGGCCGGAGATGGGCATGGCTGCGCGCAAGGCTCAGCTACAAGGCATTTGAAGACGCTCTTCACGACGTCTTCGAACGGGGAATGGCTTGGGTTTTCGTCACCTGCAAGGCGCTCACCCCCGGTCAGGCCTTGGCGGTCATATCCTGTGCCGTGCTCTGGCTGCCGGTTTCGCTGATTATCGCAACTGGGATGCACGCGTCATTGCTGGCCTATGCCACGGTGTTGCCGGCCTGGATGCAGTTTCTCCATCCCCTTGCAACGATCATTGCCAAGAGCAAGCTCCTGGTCCTGCCGGCTTACCCGGCGGCGTGGCCGCAAGCCAAAAAGCACCCATTGGTACAGGCGCTGGGCAGGAGCTACGAAAACCTCGCGGCGCTTTATCTCGTCCGCAAGCTGGGATGCCGCTACCGGCAGACGCAGGACGCCGCGGGCAATGCCGCTGATGCGGTTGCGGGCGCCGCCACGTCCGTGGGGCTGTCGCAGGCGTGCAACACGCTTTCACGTGCGTTCAACGCCACCGTTGCGGCGCTCGGCCGAATCTGTATGCGGGGCACACGCTTCGCCGTCTCGCTTCTGTCGCGGGTGTGGGTGATTGGCCCCATTATCAGGAACTACGAATTTCATTACCGCAGCGCGTCACGGCTCGGCGGCCAAACAGCGAGCGAAAAGCTCAGCGGCTTTTACGAGCGCTGGTCGGTCAAATTCACGGCCCAGTATTACGAGGCCAAGGCGCGGGAGAAAGCCGCCAAGGCTTGCTCTGACCGGATCTGATAGCAGGCCAGGGACACCTGGAAGCAGCCCCGACCTGTTTCGTGCTCAGCGGTGGACGACCGGGGCATCTCCGTACGTTACGCGATACACCGCGCCGTTCCAGTCGTCGGAAAAAAGGACGGATCCATCCTTCATCACATGCAAATCTACCGGCCGCCCGATATAGTTGTTGTCTTGCAGGAAGCCGGTGATGAACGGCTCGACTGATCTAACTGTTCCGTCGTCGTTGAGTTTGACGAGGACGATATCGCCGGCAAACTTAACCGTTTTGTTCCAGGAACCGTGACGCGCGATCAGAATGGCCCCGCGATACTCGGCTGGGAACATGTCACCAGTGTAGAAGCGCATACCTAGCGGGGCCGAATGCGGCCCGAGCAGCACGAGCGGTTGCGTGAACTCGGCCTTGCAATCATGTCCCCAGCCAAACTCGGGATCTGGCATGTTGCCCTGATGGCAATACGGGAAACCGAAATTGTCCCTGCCCGGGTTGGCCAGGCGATTGAGCTTATCCTCAGGAAACTCCTCGGAAAGCCAGTCGCGCTGATTTTCCGTGAAGTAGAGTAGCTTGCTGACGGGGTGCCAGTCCATTCCAACTATTTGACGAATCCCACGGGCGACCACTTTCATGTCGCTGCCATCCAGATTGATGCTGCGGATCTGGGCATGCGCGGCCGACGGCATGCAGATGTTGCAAGGCGCGCCGACCTGGAAATACAGCTTGTTGTCGGGCCCGATGGTCAGGAACTTCCAGCCATGGGGCTCGTCCTTCGGCAGATCGTCGTAGATGAGGACCGGCTTCGGCGGGTTGTCGAGATTGTCCTCGACCTTCTCGACCTTGGAGATTTTCGACAGCTCCGCGATGTACAGCGTGCCGCTCTCGAAGGCGAGGCCGTTCGGCCGATAAAGCCCCGAGTAGAGCGTCTTGACCTCGCGTTTTCCGCCCTTGTCGACGATGGCGTAGACCTTGTCGAGAAGCCGGCTGCCGACGAACACCGTGCCCTTGTCCCCTTGCCGCACCGTGCGCGCATTGCCCACGCCCGCCGCATAGACTTCGATCTTGAATCCCTTCGGCAGCTTGAGCTTGTCCACCGGCAACTTGTCGGCGGCGGTTGGAATCGGCGGCGGCGCGATGGGAGCAAGCTGTGCGCCGATCGCGGCATCGGGCCGCCCCTGAGCCCACGGCGGAGGCTCGGCAGGTGTCGCTGCCGGTGCAGCCGCCGGCGGCGTGGCGGGCTGAGCCGCCTGCTGGGCGAATGCGGTTACGCCCAAGCCCAGAGTGACGGCGCCCGCGAGCAGCAGCGAGCGCGAATTCGGAATACTGGTGATCATGTCGCCCTCCCTTGAAGCTTTTGTGGTCGAGGCGCGCCTTCGGAGTCGGCGCGCCGTCCGCCTTGGCAGAGAGTATCTCCCTGGGCTCGCGTGACCGACCAGGGACCATCGCTTCTATGAGCTTATCGGCTGTTTTCGCCGAGCGTCAATCCGCTGGATCAGTGCTCTGGGGAGGGTCCACTCCCGATACGCTCTGCTTGAGATAAAGCATTGGGACTGCCTAACTGGTCTTCGTCAAGGCGCGAATGAGCAGGGCCTGAGCTTCTCCCATTCTGGTCCG
>DASZFN010000654.1:0-4441 GCA_035939715.1 Gemmataceae bacterium
GCCAGTTATGCGATGGCCAGGAACAGGTCATTACGCGCCTGCCCACCCAGGCGAAACCTCCGTTTGGCGGCTTGTGGCTGAGTCCGGACGGCCGGTACGTGGCTTATTCGGAGAGCCTTACGGGCGCATCGGGGGCTGCCAAGGTGTGGGTGTGGAAACTCGATGGTGCTACGCCGAAGCTACTACTGGAAGTGCGGGAAGGCATGCTCGAAGCGGCGCTGGCGTTCCGGGGCAACAACCGTCAGCTTGCCATCGGACACCCGGACAACTCAGTCAGTATTTACGACCTGGCTACGGCCAAGCGCGTGCAGCACCTGGCGGTCGGCGCCGCGCCAACCCCTCTCGCCTTTCACCCACGAGACGGCAGACTGGCCGTGGCGTGCGGCAACGCGGTAAAACTGTTTGACGTGGACACGGCCCGGGAATTGCCGGCCTTGCGGACTCCAGCCTCCGCCTCTCGTGTCTTTTCGGTCGGCTGGCACCCCGACGGCCATCGTCTGGCCGCCGGATGTAATGATCACCACATACACTTCTGGGACACAGCGACCGCGACCATGTTCGCCGGGGATGCACCTGTCGCGACTGGCTTCGACATTGTTTTTAATCACGCAGGGGACCGACTCGTTAGCCGCGACTGGAGTAGCACGGCCCTGGTGTGGGACGTGGCCAGCGCCCGCCTGCTGCTCACTATTCCAGGACTTTCCGGGCACTTCAGCGCGGACGATCGCATCTCCGGCTACACGATCAGCGGCAATAACATCCGTCTCTGGCGGTTGGCCAGCAGTCAGGAGCTACGCCTGCTCCGCTGCCGCAACGCGCGTAGCCTGGACGGCATCGCGAATCCCGTTAGCGATGCTAGCGGCCGCCTCCTGGCCGCCAGTGCAGGAGATTGGCTAAGCTTTTTCGACCTCGGCAGCGGAGAGGAAGTGACCTCGGTTCAGCTGCCATGTTCGGATGCGGCCCGCCCTGTGTTCTTCGACCTTCCGCGCCCGCCCGTCACTGCCAAGGAATCAGGGACGGGTGCGGAGTTCGGCGGCTGGATGACGGGCGGTCGCAGCGCGCTGTACCTTTGGCCTGCCCGGTTGGACTGCGCCCGGCCTGGGGTACTGCGTGTTGGCCCGCCGCAGCTGCTGGCCCCCGACTCGGGGGCCGGCTACTCCGTAGGGGCAAGTGCCAGCACGGATGGCCGCGTGGTGGCGGTGCCGCAAGGGAATTCGACTCTGCTCCTGCACCGAGATCCGCTCGCCCGGCGCTTGCAACTTGGTCCGCAGCCTGACGTGCGCCATGCTGCGGTCAGCCCCGAAGGCCGCTGGGTAGCGACGTGCACGCACTGGTGGGATGGACGCTCCAAGGGCGTCTGGATTTGGGATGTCAAGACTGGTCGGCGCGTCCAGGAGCTGCTGCTGGAGGGCTCCACCTCTGCAAAGTTCAGTCCCGATGGCCATTGGCTGATGACGGACGCACCCAGCGGCTCCCGGTTGTGGGAAGCCGGCACCTGGAGGGAGGTGCGGCGCTTTGATAGCGCCCGCTTCGCTTTCAGTCCAGACAGCCGCTTGCTGGCGATCGGTGGCGTCCTCAGCGTGATCCGCTTGCTGGAGACAAGCACAGGCCGCGAGGTGGCCCGCCTGACGGGGCCCGATTCGGTGTGGTATCAACCGGCTTGCTTCACTCCGGACGGGACGCGGCTCGTCACCTCCGGCACTGCTGACACCCTTTATGTTTGGGACCTGCCGTTGATCCGGCAGGAATTGAAGGAACTTGGGCTGGACTGGGAATGGCCGGAGTTTCCGCAGGTAGATCCCGCGAAAGAAGCCACCAGGGCGCTCAAGGTAGAGATTGTCATCGGTGATCTGGGCAAGCCAACCTTGACCCGCGCGCAGAGGGCGCGCCGAGCCATCGAGCGCTGCCGGCGGTCGCTCGCCGCGGCGCCCGACGACGCGGAGGTCTGCAATTGCCTGGCCTGGGCCTATGCGACCGCGCCCGAGCCGCTCCGCGATGGGAAGGCCGCGGTGCCTCTGGCCGAGAAAGCGGTGAAGCTAGCCCCCAGGAATGCCATGTACGTCAACACGCTGGGCGTGGCCTACTACCGTGCCGGGCGGTATCGCGAGGCGGTGGAGGTGCTGCGTGCCAACCTGACGAGCCAGGAGGACCGTGGCCTTGCCTTCGATCTTTATTTTTTGGCCATGGCTCACCAGCGCCTGGGCGAGAGTGCGCGGGCTCGGGAGTATTACGACTGGGCGGTTCGCTGGACACGGACGCCACAAGGTCTGTCCGCGGACCATCTGGAAGAGCTGGCAGGATTCCGGGCCGAAGCCCAGGAACTGCTGGAGAGCAAAAAGAAGTAGGATCATCAAGAGGAATCACGCCTCCACAGTCCGCCAGCCACACGGGGGGAGGTGGCTCAGGGCCCTGGCTGGAAGATGCCTATTGGCAAAATCGTCATCGAAGATGCCCATTTGAAAAAGGGGAGATGGGCATCTTCGTCGCCTAACGCATGTCCTTGGCGCGTAAGGTGTAACAACACGCCGAGCGAACTTTT
The DNA here is from genome assembly GCA_035939715.1 of Gemmataceae bacterium. Taxonomy (GTDB): domain Bacteria; phylum Planctomycetota; class Planctomycetia; order Gemmatales; family Gemmataceae; genus DASZFN01. The sequence continues at coordinate 2,540 of DASZFN010000654.1, forward strand.
CTCACCGAAGATGCCCATTTGAAGCCTACCGGGGGACGGCTCCTTACCTCTGTCAGTTGGAGCCATCTTCACTGCGAAATGCGCTACCCGCGAGTGTTCAAGAAGACACGACCCACCGCTTAAACCTGGCCCTTCTTCGCCGTCATGCCTTCATAGACCATCTGCACGAAGCCATCGGGTGTCAAAGCGCCCTTGCCCCATTTGTCGTCGAGAGGCTGGGTCGGCTTGGCGACGATCACTTCCTGCAGCGACTTGCCCTGTTCGATCAACGGCTTGATGCGGTCGCGCACCTGGGTCAACATGTCTCGAAAAGCCACCAGGTCCGCCTTCTTCGCCATCGGCCCGTGCCCGGGGATGATCTGCGTCCGGGCGCCCACCATTTCAAGCACCTTTTTCAGGCCGATGATCCAGCCTTCGAGGTCGCCACCCGTGGAGTAATCGATGAAGGGATAGAAACCATTGAAGAACAGGTCGCCGGCATGCACCACGTCGAAACGGGGCAGCCGGTACGCGACGTCCGTGTCGGTGTGCGCCGAGGGGACATACACGGCCTCGATCACCGTATCCCCGTTATGCACCGCCCCGGTGTCGCCAAAGGTGACCACCGGCAGCGCGGGTTTCGGCGAGGGAGGAAACTTCGTGTCGAGGAAGGCAATCGTCTGCGCGCTCGCGAGGCGCTTGCGGCAGTTGTGATGAGCAACAATCACGGTGCCTGATTGGCCAAAAATCTCGTTGCCGCCGACGTGATCGAAGTGCCAGTGGGTGTTGAGCAGGAAGCGCACGGGACGGTCGCTTAGCCGGCCGACGGCCGCTTTCAACTCGGCGGCCTTGGGGGGAACGCTGCTATCAATGAGGGCCACCCCTTCCGAAGCGATGACCGCCGCGATGTTGCCGCCCGGACCCGTGATCAGGTGCAGACCGGGGGCCAGTTCCTGGCTGCGGATAGGAATTGCGTTGAAGTCAGGCATCCGCAGCTTGGGCCGGCCCGGCTTGTCCTGCGCCCAGGCCGTGCCGCCGTATGCGGCCAGGCCGCTCAGGTACGTGAGGGCATGCAGAGCGGTACGTCGATTCATGGCGATCCTCCTCTCGAGAATAACGAATGGGGCGGTGGTTTAGCGGGCAGATCGAAGGTCCTCCGCTAAACGCGGGCCCATGAGGTGTCAATGTAGGAGTGGCAGCGGGACCGGACAGGGGCTGTTGAGCCGGGGGTCGCGGCCCGAGGTTATTGATGCTTTCCGGGACGGCGGACCTCCACAGGCTTGTGCTTCCCCATTGGATTACCGCCCGCCGCTGGAGTTCCTCGAAGTATGCCATGTCTATGATGTCCCGCCGACCCACTTTTGGCCGAGAACGCAGAATATGTGGCTCTGGCAGCAGAGCCAGCCAGACGACAGGCATTATGGCGGCAGTTTCTCCTGGGGGACGATCCACGGGAGGAAGTCGTATGTCAAGGCGGCTGGGCGATCGGGGATGACGATTTCCGCTTGCGCGCGCTGCTGCACCAAGGGCGCGCCGATCCGCGCCGCCGCGGCCGTCCGCGTAAACAGCTTCCGCAGTCCAGACCAATTCATGCATAACATCGTGTGCCTTCAAAGGCTTTGTAAAGCGTCACCATTTTCCCGCTCCATTTTCCCGCTCAGTTTCGACGAGTTTCTGATCCTTCGCTTTCGGGCCAGCAACCAGCCGCCGTCCTCGTTTGAATGGCTCGACCTGAAGGCCAACAGCCTGGATTGCGGCGCCATTTTGACGCGGATCTCGCGAGAGTATGATCGACGCTTTCGAAACGGCAACGGCGGCGACAACGCCTCCGAATCTGCGTGAATGCCGCCCCCGGGTGACCGTCTGTCAATACGGATAAACGTTGTCCGAAAAGGGTATTTTTCCGCAAGTCATTGAAATGAG
>DASZFN010000655.1:0-21991 GCA_035939715.1 Gemmataceae bacterium
TTGCGGAGCGATGCCCCCGGCCTCAAACAGAATGACGAGATCGGGAGCCGTGGTCCGCTGCGCCAGCATGGCAGCCGCGCAGGGCGCCCCGGTGCCCACGGCCACGGTGCGTCCGTTCTCCAGGAGCCGCGCGGCGCAGCAAATCATCAGTTCCATGGAACTGTAATTCATGACATTCGCTCCAGGCCGTAGGACAGGATTTCAATCCTGTCCGATGCCGGCATGATTGGAGTCCCGCCCCACGGAGACTCAGACTCCGCTCTGGTGCAGCATCAATTCTTGCAAGCGTAGTTTTTGGAGCCGCTCCAGGCCGCCGCAGCGTTCCAGGTACTCGTTGAAATTGCGCACACCGTAAATGTAATGGTCGAGGAATTCGGAAAATGCCTGCGGTTCTTCTTCAGCCTTGAGCCAGGCGCACAAATGCGCCTCGTCGGAAAAATACTCATAGGGCATGTTGCCCGGGTAACTGCCATAGGGCACTTCGCAGACGGCATCGACACAGAAAAAAGGAATAGCCGTGCGGGTTGGATCGCCGCGTATCTCAGCGCTGGGAATCAGGCGCTCGCATGTGATGATGAGCCGCTTGGCCGCCCGCGCCAGGTCGAAGTCGGCGACCGAGGTCCCGCGAATGCGCGCATTGCCGTAGCGATCCGCCTCGTGGACGTGAATTGCCGCCACGTCGGGAAAAAGCGCGGGCAGTGCCAACAGGCGCTCGCCGGTGAACGGGCAGGCAATCTCCTTGGCGCCGCTGCGGCGAAAGGTATCGGTGCCGAGCATGGAGCGCGCGGGCAAAAACGGCAGCCCCATGGCCGCCGCCTTCAGACGCACGGCCAGCGCGTAATTGGACCATTCCGTGCAAGCGACTTCCCCCGATTGCAAAACCCGCCGGGCATGCGGCGACAGGCCGCGCGCTTCCAGTCCGACGACATAGGCAATCTCGACGGCGGCGAGTGTCCGCCCGCGCCCCGTGCGGTTGCCGGCGCAGAGGATCTGGAAATCGTGCGTGGCCGTATGTCCTGCAAAGCGCAGGTTTTGCCGTCCTTGCCGGACGATTTCGTGGACGACTGCGGTCGGAATACGGGCGCAGCCAAAGCCGCCGATGGCCAGGTAATCGCCATCGTGAACCAGCCGCGCCACGGCATCCTGCACGGTGGTGAGCTTGTCCGTCAAGGCGCGCGGCTTGGACGCAAAATAGGCGCGAGCGTTGTTGGCGGATGGGTCCGAGAAGAGTTTGCCGTCGCCCTGCGAGAGAATGTTCATGGGTTCGCGTTAGGGCCTACCGGACAGGGCTCCTAGCGATTTTCGTAGTCACGCAGTAACTGCCGAAAGCGCGGGTCATGGCGAATGGAGTCAAGATCATGATCCTCGCGCATGTAGCGGAAGTCACGATAGCCGAGCTCCACGGCCTTGCGAAGGATCCGCAAGGCCTGATCGCTTTGCTTGAGCAATGCATAGCTGCAAGCCAGATTGTAGTGCGCCAGTGGGTCCCTGGGCCGAAGCTGCACCAGGCGGCGGTCGATGTCCAACCCCTGGGCGAAACGGCCTTTCAACGTAAGGTTGTTGCCCATGACGCGCAGGACGTCGACATAATCGCTATTGCGTTTGAGGATGCCGCCGAAAAAATCGATTTCAAAGTCAAGCTGGCTCTGGTCGGCGAGTCGAGACAGCGGTGCGCTGGTGGAAATAGGCTCGGAGCCTTCGTTGGAAAATTTCCCCTGCTGTGCCATGTCGTTCCCCCTGGGGCGGTGAAGGAGAGGTGAGCGCGAGCCCCCTGGTCGATTTCCCTCTCTTCAACGCCACGTTTGATTATAACCGGGGTCCGGAGAAGTGCAAAGCGCGCCGGAAGGCGAACCCCTTTTTTTGGCTCTCAGGCAAGGACTGAAGGGCGACGGTCTAGCCGAAGATCAATAGCCGGCGACCAGGGTCAAGATGGCGACTTCGGGACGCACGCCGAAGCGGAAGCGAAAGCCAAAGCCGACTCCCTTGTTGACGTACAGGTGCGTGCCGTTGAGGCGATACATGCCGGCGGCGAAACGCCGTGCCTTGCGGCTCAGCGTCGGCCGGCCGACGCCCGGCAAATTCACCTGGCCGCCATGCGTATGACCGCTGAGCATCAGGTCGCAGCGCTCGCCCCCGAGAAACTCGACGGTGCGCGGATTATGCGCCAGCACGATGCGCGGCAGATGCGTGCTGAGATCTGCAAAGGCGCGCTTGAGATCGCACACCCGGCTCCACAGGTCCTCGACGCCGACCAGGTGAAGCCCGGCTTCGCCGCGCTGCAAGCAGACCGACTGGTTGTGCAGCACGCGAATGGATTGTGCCGACAGGGCCCGGGCGACGGCCCGGTGCAAATGTTTATAGCGGCGAAAACCCAGGGCAGTACGTACTGAGAAATCGTGATTGCCCAGCACGGCGTAGACACCCGCGGGCGCCGACAGCCGGCCGAGGGCCTCGGCCACCGCATCCACGTACTTGAAGCCGCGGTGGATGAAATCGCCCGTCAGGACAATCAGATCGGGATGCTGGCTCATCGCCAGATCGACCGCCTCGTTGAGATAGTCGGCGGTGACATGCCGGCTGCAATGAAAATCGGAAAGCTGCGCTACGCGAAAGCCGGAGAATTCGAGCGGCAGGTCCTCAATGACGACCTCGTGCCGGTTCAATTCCAGCCAGGTCGGCTCGACGCGCCGCCCATAGCTGACGCGTGCCCAGTTGCGGCCAATCCATTTCGCCCAGCGACCCCGAGCGCGGCCGGCGCGCGCTTCGGAGCGCAACCAGCCGACAACTTGATGAAGCATTTCCCCTGTCTCTTGCACTCTGTTCCTGGTATGCCGTTCTCCGTCGCGCGTTCCACTGGCAGCGCACAGAGAATTCCTTTAGCCTTCGTCCGTCACTTCGCCTTCCTCTTCTTCATCGTCTTCTTCATCATCGTCTTCTTCGTCATCGAGGTCTTCCTCGTCGTCGAGATCTTCGAAATCCTCGTCGTCCAGGTCATCAAAATCATCGTCGTCGAAATCCTCATCCTCTAAGTCATCGTCCTCGAAGTCCTCTTCTTCAAAGTCATCATCCTCTAAGTCATCGTCCTCGTCTTCATCCTCATCCTCTTCATCTGCCTCCTCGTCCTCCTCTTCCTCTTCCGGAGCGTCTTCATCGCGGCGCGAGAAGATTTGCGGTAAGTCTTCGTTGCCCGTGTCGAGAAGCGGCCACCAGGACGTATCCTGATCGGCGCCTAACCAGGAAACCGCCAGCATTCTGCCACCGAACATTAGTGTATCCTCAATTATGGTAAACAAAGTGGAGGCTTGCTTCGTGCACGTCCTCCTGCTTATTCGGCAATTCAGCAACGATACCGCAGCACGGCGGGTTGTTGGCAACCTATGATGCACTTCTTTCTTTGGCCACAAGCAAAGCGCAGCAACAGACCTATCTCGGCGCTCTTTGCCTCGCACAACGCGAAAAATATCGTGTGGCCAGTGAAGGTATTCTCTTCGTAGTGAAGTCCCGCCGGCTTGTCAAGCTAACCCAAAGTCTAGTCTTTGCTTATTCTTAGCGTGGTCAAGATTGACGGCTGTACACGTGGAGGAAGCTGCTCAAAACAGCAGCAAACGGGCTATGCAAGCCGGCCTCTTTTTTATGCGGGAAGCCCGAGCGCCTGTCGTTTTTCGGCAATAAATTTGAGGTGGTGCGGAATATGACGAGTCGCCAATTGCAAAAGATTTTCAGCCTGCTTTTCTTCTCACGCGCTCGCGCAGATCGGCAATCTGCTGACGGCGTTGAGATTCCGGCGCGTACGGATCAAACGCGGCGCTGCCTTTGAGAATGCGTTGCAGGGCGGCAAATGCCTGGCGGCGCATTTCCACATCCCGCCGTTCCAGGGCCTCGAGCAATGCCGGAATCGCTGCCGGCCCCACCTGGGCCAGCTCCGCCAGCGCCGGCTCGTAGTCTTCCCCCTTGAGCCGTTCAATGAGCCGGTGGATACGCTCCTGCTCGACGACGAGGTGAAGCGTGGCTTCGGGCGTGCTTGGCGCGGGGGGCACTTGCGCGGCGGTGTCGAACCCGGCGCGGTCGAACGATTCGCCCAGATATTCCTTGATGGCGACGGGGTCGTTGACAATTTGCTGAGGTGTCCCGTGCGTGCGCACTTGACCATCCTTGATGAGATAGCTGCGGTCCGTGATGCGCAGCACCTCAGAAACGCGATGGTCGGTGAGCAAAATACCTATGTTCTGCTTGCACAGCTTGCGCACGATCTGCTGAATGTCGGCTATCGTGATCGGATCGATGCCCGTAAACGGCTCATCGAGCAGAATGAGAGACGGCTCGCAGACCAGGCAGCGCGCGATCTCCAGGCGGCGCTTCTCGCCGCCGGACAGGCGGGCGGCATTGTTTTTGCGCACGCGATTGAGACCGAATTGATCGAGGATGGCGTCGGTGCGCTCCCAGCGCTCCTTGCGCGTCAGCGCGCGGCCGAGGCTGCGCGACAGCGGCATGGCCTCGAGGATTGCCACAATATTCTGTTCCACGGTAAGCTTGCGGAAGACGCTCGTATCCTGCGCCAGGTAGCCCATGCCCAGGCGGGCGCGGCGATACATGGGCAGCAAGGTGACATCGTGGCCGTTGAAAGAGACCTGGCCGCCCTGCGGCGTGATCTGCCCGGTGGTCATGCGAAAACTGGTGGTTTTGCCGGCGCCGTTGGGGCCGAGTAGCCCGACCACTTCGCCGGCATCGACGTCGAAGCTCACCCCGTCTACCACCTTGCGGCGCCCATAGAACTTGATCAGACCCCGCACTTCCAGAATGGGCATCTTCGGTCCTCCTGACCTGCCTGGCGGCGCAAGCTTCCCCAGAATGCGGCTTGTACCGAAATTGCGCCTACGGGACAAGATCATTCGCTGGAGCCATTCCTGCGAAAACGGCCACCAAAGACACGATCGGAATCGTATCCCACGGTCGCTCGTCGCGCTGGCATTTGCTTAGAATAAGCAGAGCATGGCCAAGAAGAAAAAAATACGCGTCGAGCTGCGCAAGAATCGCTCCAAACCGGCGCGGCCGCGTAATTGGACGCGGGGCTATCGCGAGCACGGCTACGAGGAGGAAGCCACCGCCGGGCAGGAGCGGGTTCGCGCTAAGGGCGAACTGTCCCGCAAACGCACCATCATTCAGAACGAAGCTTCAACCCCGCCTGCTGCAGGACAGGAAACAACGGAAATGCCGGCGGCGGATGTCGACGCCTGCCTGCCCGGCCGCGTTCAGCGCGTGCACGGCCTGAGCAGTGTGGTGGCGACTGAAGACGGCCGTCTCTATCGCTGTGCCGTGCGCCGGCTTCTGCGGACCCTGGTCAGCGACGAGCGAAACGTTATTGCCACCGGGGATCGCGTCTGGTTTCGTCCTTCTCTGAATGACGAGGGGTTCATCGAACGCGTGGAGCCGCGGCACGGCTTGCTGACGCGCGCCTCGCGCGGCCGCGAGCACGTTCTCGTCGCCAACGTGGACCAGGTCGTGGTCGTCATGTCCCTGGTGGAGCCGGAACTGAAGCCGCATTTGCTCGACCGCTATCTCGTCAGCGCGGAGCAAGGGGGAATCGCTGCCATCATTTGCCTCAACAAGGCCGACCTGGCAGAACATGCGCCCTATCAGCCACTGCTTGGCTATTACAGCCAGCTCGGCATACCCGCGCTCCTGACGAGCGCGTCTACGGGTCTGGGAATTGAACGGCTGCGAGAATTACTGCCGGGCCGGCAGACGGTTTTCGCGGGGCAGAGCGGCGTGGGAAAATCCTCGCTGCTCAACGCTATTCAGCCCGGGCTCGGACTGCGCGTCCGCGAAGTAAGCGAAGCAACGCAAAAGGGCAAGCATACGACCACGACCGCGGAGCTGTTGCGGCTCGACCTGGGCGGCTGGGTCGTGGACACGCCCGGCATCCGCCAGTTTCAGCTCTGGGATGTGCGTCCCGAAGAGGTGGAAGGATTCTTCCCGGAGTTCCGGCCGTTCGTACCCGGGTGCGCTTACCCCGATTGTACGCACACCCACGAAGGCCGCTGCGCCATCAAACGCGCCGTGAAGACTGCCCTGATTAGCCCGCGCCGCTATACAAGCTACCTGGGCTTGCTGGCAGGTGAATCTCCGGAGTGAGACGGACCCGTTCATCCTCGCATCATCATGTGCCTCAAGGTCAGCGGTTTGTTCAAAAGTGCTTCCGCGTAGGAACCGCCTCTCGCTTTTCGGCGCCCGGAGTGGGGGCCGGCAGCGGGAGTGGTCTCGGCAGCGGCAAGGTCTCCATCGGCGTGGACGGCGGGACAACCTCCATGGAAGGCAGCTGGGCAGCGGTTAAGGGTAGACTCAGGTCGTCTGGACTGTTGTCGGGACAAAAATGCCGCATGTCCGGTGGCCGGATTTGCCAGCCGCCGCCCATGGCGCGGTAGAGGAGAATCAGGTTCAAGGCGATATTGCCCTCGGCCTGGGCTGCTGCGTCTTGCTGGGTGACCTGAAAGTTGCTCGCGGTGAATATCTGGTTGATGAAGGCGCCGGTATCGAGCGCGCCGGGCGGAAGGTAACCCAGGTTGAATTGGCGGATGAGATAAGCGGTGAGCAGAGCGGCCGCATCCGCACTCTCCTGTAAGTGGCGGCTTTGCTCCAGGGACTGCAAGTAGGCGACCATGGCATTTTCCGCATCGAGATTGGCATTCAGGATCGTGTTTTGGTAGAGCGCGACAAACTGCTGGTAGATCCGATTCTGGAAGCGCACATTGGCGAGCAGACGGCCATAGTTGAAAATGTTCCAGGTCAATGATGGACCGATGCTGCCGGTCCAGGATCCTGGGCTGAACAGTTTGTTCAGGCTGTTGGCGGCCAGGCCGATGCTGCCGTTGACGCCGATGTGCGGATACATCTCGGCCTCGGAGATGCCGATCTGTGCCGACTGGATCAGCAACTGCTGCTCGGCTGCCTGCACATCCGGCCGGCGCAACAGCAGGTCCCCCTGAATGCCTACGACCACCGCCTCATCCCGTGGTTTTGGGATGCGGACCACTCGCTTGCTCGGATCCCGAGGATCGGGAACCAGGCCGTCTCCCAGTTCCGGAAGTAAGTCGCGAACCGGAAGCCCCAGCAGCGTGCACAACTGGTTGTTGGCCTGCCGCAGCGTGATTTCCAGTAGTGGGATCAGAGCTCGCGTATTCTCGAGGTTCGATTTGAGCTGAAAATAGCCCGGATACGAATTGGCAATCCCGGCCTTGTAGCGTTTCTCGTATACAGCGACCAGGGGCTCCTGTTGTGCCACGTTTTGCCGGGCCAGGACCAGCCGTTTTTGCAGCGTGCGGATTTCCACATACTGGGTGGCCACGTTGGCAAACAGCAGGACCATCATCTCGTCGTAGTTCTCAACCGACTGGTCCAGGCTGGCGTCGGCCGCTTCCAGGTTGCGGCGGAACAGGCCCCAGAAGTCGAGTTCCCAGGACAGGTTCAACGACGTGGAGATGTTGTCGAAGAAGCGGCCGGCGCCCGCACCGGCGGCGCCCACGCCGCCAGCGCCGCCAATACTCGCGCCCACGGAGGGATTGGTCGGTGTTGTGGTCGTATTCCCCGTCATCGGGGTCACCCCGGTGATCGGCGTCGTCGAACTGGTAATGGGACTCAAAATCGCAGCCGGGGACAGGGCCGCACCGGCGACAGCGCCACCGACAACGGAAGCGCCGCCGTTCCGGCTAGCCTCGCTGTGCGTGTACTGCAAGGCATAGCTTTGCGACTGCGGCAGCAGCTCGCCCAGGGCAATAGCCCGTTGTGCTTTTGCCGCCAGGATTTGAAATCCGGCCGCGCGCAGGGTCAAGTTGCGCGAATAGCTTCGCTGAATCAAGCCGTTCAGGATCGGATCGTCAAATACCTCCCACCAGGTTTCGAGGTTGGGGTCATTGACATGCACGCGCGGGTTGCCTTCGTCAACCCATTGCGGCGTTAACGGTACTGGGGGTCTCCGGTAGTTGGGCCCTACCTTGAAACCATTGCGCACATACTCGGCGATGCCGGTGGTGCAGCCGCATTGACCAAGCGTCGCGGTTGCCAGCGCACAAAAGGACACAAGCACAGCCGCCCGGTGTAGCCAATGTCTGCTCCTTGACAGCGCGTGCATAGCGACCCTCTTGCCCCAAAGCGGGACAGCAGCGTTAAATTGGACATTCCCACCCTGTCTCTTCGTCAAAATGAGAAGAACCGGTTCAGTCGAAATGCTGGGAAAACCGGAATGAGCCTCACAAGCTGCATAACTTGTCTAGCCTGCGAAGAGCCAGGGAGGCCCCTGTTCCAGACAAGGCTACCTGGGTATCATTTAGAAGGATTTTCTTAAGACCGGTGAAATCATGGAACTCATCACACTCAAAGACATTTACAAAACGTATTTTCTGGGCGAGGTGGACGTGCCTGTGCTCAAGGGTGTCTCGCTGGAAATCGGCAACGGCGAGATGGTTGCGCTCATGGGGGCATCGGGCTCGGGTAAGACCACGTTGATGAACCTTCTCGGCTGCCTGGACCGGCCAACGTCCGGCCAGTATTGGTTGGATAGCGAGGAAATCTCCCAACTAACCCCCGAGCAACGGGCCGATGTGCGCAACCGCAAGATCGGTTTCGTTTTCCAGAGCTTTAACCTGCTGGCGCGCAGCAGTGCGCTGGAAAATGTCACCATGCCGCTGGACTATGCTCACCACCACATCACGGAAAAGGAAGCGCATGACCGCGGCGTGCGCTTGCTGGAATTGGTCGGTCTCGGCCATCGCATGGAGCATCATCCATCCCAGATGTCCGGCGGCCAGCAGCAGCGCGTGGCCATTGCCCGCGCCCTCGTCAATCAGCCGTCCCTCTTGCTCGCGGACGAGCCAACTGGCAATTTGGATTCCACGACCACCGAAGAAATCTTGCAGACTTTCCAGAAGCTCAACGACAATGAAGGCATCACCATCGTCATCGTGACTCACGAGGCGGATGTCGCCAACCATTGCAAGCGCATCATCCGCATGCGCGACGGGCGGATCGAAGGCAGTGAAGCGGTCACGCGCGCTCCCGTGATGCCGGCTCAGCCCCAGATCGCCATTCAGCCTCACCCCCAAAGCTAGCCAGCTATTTTCGCAAGAAGACCGAACCAGTCGGGCTTCTCAGCGGTATAATATGTTAGGATCCTAACTAAATCGCTAATGGCAAGGCCGCACTTTCCCATGGATAACTCTTTGCGCGAATTCATTCGCATCTTCGGGCTCGTGGAACGGATCATGCAACCGTACTTCGCGCGCTTCGGCATCAGCGGCTCGCAGTGGGGCGTACTCGTCAATCTTTACCGGTCGGAGCTGAAGGGCTGCAAAGGCTTGCCTCTGCGCGAACTGAGCGAGCGCCTGCTGATCCGTCCGCCCAGCGTCACGGGCCTCGTGGATCGGCTGGAGCGGTCGAGCTTGGTTCGGCGTGTTTCGTCGGCGAAAGACTTGCGCGTGCGGCAGATCCAGTTAACCTCCGGCGGCCGACATCTGGTTGAGCGCATCCTGGCTGTCCATGATGATCAGGTCAACAAGGTTTTGGGCGGCCTAAGCCCGGAGGAGCAGAGCCAGTTACGCCGCTTGCTGGCAACCTGGGGACGTCACCTGGAGGGATTGCTGGAACAGGAAAATGCCGAGCCGGAGACAAAGGGCTCACATTTGGTTTTGACTGCCAATTGATGAGGGAAGTATGAAAAAGTTCATTGCGCTTTTGATCGTCCTGGCCGCTTTGCTTGGTTTGGGAGGGTACTGGTACCTCCATGCCCGTTCAGGGCCGCAAACCGTCTTCCATTTCGACGAGGTAAAACGAGGGCACATCGTGTCGACGGTCGGTTCCACGGGATCGATCCTGCCGCGCGAGCTGGTCGATGTCGGCGCCCAGGTAGCCGGTCGCATCATTGCGCTCGGGAATGACAGTAATACGCAGTCCGGCATTGTGGAATGGGGTTCCCAGGTCCAGGGCCCAGTCCTCGATAAAGACGGCGCGGTGGGCAAACTCGGCACTCTTCTAGCGCAAATTGATCCCGCAATCTATCAAGCGCAGGTAAACTCGGCACTCGCCGCGGTCAAATCGGCCCAGGCCGATCTGCAGCTGAAGACGGCTCAACTCAACCAGGCGACCGCCGACTGGCAGCGCGCCCAAAGCTTGTATGCGACTGGCGGCATCGCCCAGGCAGAGTATGATCAGTTCAAGGCGACGTTCGGCGTAGCGACGGCGAATATCGAGGTCAGCAAGGCGCAAATTGGCGTTGCCCAGGCCAATCTAAAAACCGCCCAGACCAACCTTGATTACACGACCATTACTTCGCCCGTCAACGGCACCGTAATTGACCGGCGCGTAAATGTGGGCCAGACGGTCGTGGCCAGTCTGTCGGCCCCCAGCCTTTTTCTCATCGCCAGGGACCTAAGCAAGATGGAGGTCTGGGCGACGGTGAACGAGGTCGATATCGGCAAGATCAAGGCCGGCCAGGATGTCACCTTCAGCGTTGACGCATTGCCGGGCCAAGCCTACAAGGGCAAAGTCGTGCCCCAGGGTAAGCTGCCAACGCGCCTTAACGCCCAGATGACTTCCAACGTCGTGACCTACACGGTCGTGGTTAGCGCCGACAACAGCGAAGGTCTGCTCAAGCCGTACATGACGGCCAATCTGACTTTCGTGATTGCGGACAAAAAGAACATTTTGCTCGTTCCCAACGCGGCGCTGCGCTGGCAGCCCGCCGTCGCGCAAATTGCGCCCGACCAGCGCCAGGCCTACGCCAAGCTCACCTCAAAGAAGCGTGCACCCAGCGATAGCGATGCCTCCGATCATGGCTTCCTGTGGGTGCAAGGGGACGACGGCCTGGTTCGCTATATCGAAGTTCGCACGGGCGTGAGCGACCTGGTCAACACAGAAATTGTGAACGCACTCAACGGCGCGGAATTGCCCGAGCACACCAAGGTCATTACCGGCGAGGGTAGGTCTCAGGTCGCCTCTGGCGGGGCTAATCCCTTCGCGCCGCAAATGTTCAGACCGAAGGCCAAGGAGTGAACCGCAATGCATAAGTTCTACCGGATCTTGCGCACCGCGTTCCGCGCCTTGCGACGCAATGTCATGCGTTCGGCGCTAACCACCCTGGGCATCATCATCGGCGTGTCGGCCGTGATTGCCATGACGGAAATCGGCCAGGGATCCACGGCCGCCGTCCAAAAAACCATCGCCAGCATGGGGGCCAATAATTTACTGGTAATGCCCGGCACCGCGTCAAGCGGCGGTGTGACTTTCGGCAGCGGCAGCGTCATCACGCTCACGCCGCAGGATGCCGATGCGATCGCCAAGGAATGCCCCGCCGCCTACGCGGTCGCCCCTGTGGTGCGTGCGCGCACGCAGGCGACCTTCGCCGACAAGAACTGGGTGCCCACGTATATTTACGGCACGACTACCAGGTTCCTTGACGTGCGCGAATGGAGCGACCTGGAGGAAGGGGAGCCGTTCAGCGACGCCGATGTTCGCAACGGCACGCGCGTCTGCTTGATCGGTCAAACCATCAAACGCGAACTGTTCAGCGGCCAGTCGCCCGTCGGCCGGGAACTGCGCATGCAAAACGTGGCCTTTCGCGTCCTCGGCGTCCTCAGCGCACGCGGCGCCAACATGATGGGGATCGATCAGGATGACATCATCATTGCACCCTGGACAAGCATCAAGGCCCGCGTCAGCAGCAGCACGCTCACGAGCATGAACCAGAGCAGTTCCGCGGCGACCGGAAACTCGTCGAGCACGTCGGCAACGATAACCGCCGCCACCACGGTGAACTCGCTCAATCAGTCGTATCCCGGCAACCAGGACAGCCTCTACCCGACCGTCGATCCGCTCCGCGCGGTCGATTATCTTCAGCAAACGCGCTTCCCCAACGTCGACCAGATCATGGTCCGCGCTACGGAGACTTCGGATATCCCCCTGGCCGTCCGCCAGATCACGGACCTGCTCCATGAGCGGCACCACATCAAGCCCGAAAAGCCGGACGACTTCAGCGTCCGCGACATGACGGAAATGGCCAACGCCCTCGGCTCTACCACGCAGACCATGACGCGTTCCTTGCTGTTCGTCGCGCTCGTGTCGCTGGTGGTCGGCGGCGTCGGCATCATGAACATCATGCTCGTGTCCGTCACCGAGCGCACCCGGGAAATCGGTTTGCGCATGGCGGTGGGCGCCCGGCCCAAGGACATTCTGCGCCAGTTCCTCGTCGAGGCCGTGGTGCTGTGCTTGATGGGCGGCTTCATGGGTATCGTCCTGGGACGCGGTGCTGCGGAGACGGTGCACTACTTCCTGCACTGGCCCATCGAGCTTTCGATCCTGGCCATCGTGGCTGCAGTTTTGGTTTCCGGGAGTGTCGGCGTTATCTTCGGTTACTACCCGGCATGGAAGGCATCGCGCCTGGACCCGATCGAGGCGCTGCGCTATGAATGAGCTGTCTGCAACGGCAGCCATTTGAAGACAGCTGTTGCCGTGCGCTTTTACTGCGTATATTACTGGCTGCAGCAGCCTCTCCCACCTATAACGTGATTGTCGAAATAACTCGCAGTACCCTTGCGCCGCGCGCTGTGTCCGGAAGAGGGTCGCACTTATCCATACGGAGGTCGTTGCTCGTGACACCGAAAGAAGTTTTGGCTCTGATCCGCGAGAAGGAAGTCAAGGCGGTCGATCTGCGTTTCATGGACTTCCCCGGTCTCTGGCAGCATTTCACCATCCCCGCCGACGCACTGGATGAAGCGGTCTTTGAAGAAGGCCTGGGCTTCGACGGCTCCAGCATCCGCGGCTGGCAAGCCATCAATGAGTCGGACATGCTCGTCATGCCGGTTCCGGAGACGGCGTTCATCGATCCGTTCTGCAAGGACACGACCTTGACGATGATCTGCAACATCCAGGACCCGCTTACCAAGGAAGACTACACGCGCGACCCGCGTAACGTGGCCCGCAAGGCCGTCAACTTCATGAAGCAATCCGGCGTCGCCGACACCGCCTATTTCGGCCCGGAGCTGGAATTCTTCGTCTTCGACGACGTACGCTACGACCAGACCCAATACTCCGGCTACTACTATCTCGACAGCGTGGAAGGCGCCTGGAACACCGGCCGCGACGAGAAGCCCAATCTCGGTTACAAACTGCGTTACAAGGAAGGTTACTTTCCGGTGCCACCGTCCGACGCGCTGCACGATCTGCGCTCCGAAATGATGCTGACCATGATCCAGTGCGGCCTGAAGATCGAGGCCCAGCATCACGAGGTCGCCACCGGCGGCCAGGGCGAAATCGATATGCGCTTTGCGCCGCTGGTTGACATGGCTGACAATGTCCTGAAATACAAATACATCATCAAGAACGTCGCCAAGAAATACGGCAAGACGGCCACCTTCATGCCCAAGCCGCTCTTCATGGACAACGGCAGCGGCATGCACGTGCATGCGTCGCTGTGGAAGAACGGCGTCAACCTTTTTGCCGGCTCGGGCTATGCCGGGCTTTCCGACATGGGCATGTACGCCATCGGCGGCCTGCTCAAGCACGCTCCGGCCTTGTGCGCCATTACCAATCCGACGACCAACAGCTACAAGCGGCTTGTCCCCGGCTACGAAGCTCCCGTCAATTTGGCCTATAGCCGCCGTAATCGTTCCGCTTCGATTCGCATTCCGGTCTATTCGCCGAGTCCCAAGGCCAAGCGCATCGAGTTCCGCTGCCCGGACGGCTCGAGCAACCCGTACCTGGCTTTCTCGGCGATGCTCATGGCCATTCTGGACGGCATCAAGAACAAGATCAAACCCGGCGAGCCGCTCGACAAGGACATCTATGACCTGGAGCCGGAGGAATTAGCCAAGGTGCCGAAGGCGCCCGGCTCACTGGATGAAGCGCTCAACAACCTGGAGCGCGATCATGAATTCTTGCTCCAGGGTGACGTGTTCACGCGCGACGTGATCAGCACCTGGATCTGGTACAAGCGCGAGAAGGAAGTGGACGCCATCCGCCTGCGGCCGCATCCTTATGAGTTTGCCTTGTATTTTGATATTTAAGGTAAGCTCAGCGAGCGCGATTTGCAGTTAACGACTCCGCCGGGCTTGTCCCGGTGGATCGCTGACTGATGGCCAGTAACCGCTGCATACATACCGACGGCCGCCACCGGGCTTGTCCCGGCCGAGCCACGACTGACAGCTCCGCCGACAATGGTGGCTCCACCGGGACAAGCCCTGCGTCAGAAAATGTTGAACTCAGTTCCCGTTGCGCGGGACGCGTATTTCCTGGCAGGTGCGCTCATAAGTTTCTTCAAGGTTGATCTGGAAGCAGTGCCCGCCGCGCAGCCACAAGGGCATCGTCGGCAGAGTCTTGCCAATCTCGAGCGCTTCTTGCCAAATATCAAGCTTTGCTTGCTCGTCACGTTCTATCGGACGATACGCCGCTGCATAGAGTTCCGAGTCCATATGAGGGGCTCGCTGCCCTAGGCGGGCCAGGAAGTCTGCATGCAGGTTGGCCTTCCGATGGGTGACAATATCAACCATTGCCAGGCCGACCCCGCCCTGTACGTAAGTGGCACACTTGGTAGCAAACGCATCTCGGCTTTCAGGCCGATCCTTGTTTGCAGGACTTACAAGCTCAATGGCGCCGGCCAGGATAGGACCCGCTTCCGTGTTGTAGATCAGCACTTCAACCAAATCGGTGGCTAAAGTTAGCGGTACGGTAAGGAGCGGTTCAGGCGGGGTCCAGGCGCTACCTTTGGGCGGGGTAAGGCATTTCCCACCTGTGTCGTCAAAAGTTGCCACGTCGATCTCTATGCCAAACTGAACGTTCGGCTCGGCAAAGTATCCCTCTGGCAACTGGTGATTCAAATCAAAGCAGAGACACGTAGCCCATGCATGGTGGAAGGCATGCCAGTGGCGATGGATGCTCAACGGCGGACGGAAATGATCTCGGAGCGGCATCTGCGAATTCCCTGGCGGTTGCGGATGCAGTCCCTATCCTCGCCCAGCGGGGAAGGAGGACACGGACAACGGCTCCATAGTAAGCTGGATTGCATTGTGCGACAAGTCCATGCACTTCCGCAGAGCCGTTTGCTTGCAATCAGGTCTCGTCAGCAGCGAACAGAACGTCAGATAAAACCCGTGCAGGCCGACAATGGCGGCAACGAGGCAAGCCAGCACACGGCCGGCGCCGAAAAGATGTGCGGCCGTACGCTCGTAAGTTGGCAACTGGCGGCCGACGTCGTCCAGATTGCGGCCGAGGTCGGTGAGCGTGCGGTCTTCTTCATCCAGTCTGCCGTCAAGCTGGTCCGTCACGAGCGGCAGCATCAAGGATAGCGTGTCCGCGATCTGAACGGTCTGCTCGAGCGCGTCTTCATAGTCTTGACGATGCTCGATGGCCTGATTGAGCTGACCCTTGGTCGCCTGCAACACGCCGGCCAACTGCTTGAGCCGCGTGCGCAATCCGGGCCAGCGCGCCTGGATCATTTCGAGCCCGGTCTGGGCCTGGCGCAGCGAATCGGCGACCTCTTTGAGGCGGTCGGCCTCCGGCAGAACATGACCCAGATCAATATTCCCCTTGCGCGGCTTGGTTGCAGGCAGGGCTCCTGAGGGTGACGCCCTGGAAGCAGTAACGTCTTGAATCTTAAGCTGTTCGCTATGAGCCTGATAGACGGGCGGCGAGGGATCCTTTGCATTTATCCCCTTGCGGGCGGCAGGGACGAGTTTTTCCTCCACGAAGTCGGCCGTTTCGCCCAGGCCATTGCTCAGGCGGCTGATACTGATCGGGTCAAAGGATTCAGCCAGGTCCCCCAGGCCTTTACCAAGGTCAGCGACGGCATCGCGCATGCTGCTGACCGTTTCAAAGTCAACCGTTTGCGACCGCAGCGTGCTGGTGATGATCTCTGCCTGCTTCTGCAGCCGGGCCGAAACCTGATGCAACTCCATGCGTTGCAGCGTCTTGACCTGGTCGCGCAGCAAGCGCACCTGCGCTCCTGCCTTTTCGGTCACCTGCCCTGCGCTTTGGAAGCCCTGGTTGATCTCCGCGCTGCCCGGAATCTGGTAGGCGAGACGAAGCAGGACAGCAACAACGCTGAATTCAAGGGTGCCAATGGCAAAGAAGATGAGGCGGCGCATAGCCGTGACCTCGGGGCACAAGGAAGGAATGGAGGATCGTTCCGTAATTGAATTATACGTCATCCGCGCGGCTTCCGACGAACCATTTGGCGGCTATAACAAGTATCGTCGGAACCGGTCAAGCGCGGTTTTCCCGCCGGTTCATGATCTGCCTGAAAAATGCCCTTCCCCAGGGCCGTCTCCATGTGCCATGCTAGAGGGCACAGCTTGATCTCGTACCCCGCCTCCCCGCATCCGGGATCCGCAGCCATGCGTCGACTCGCTTCTTCTGAATTGATTGGCCGCAAGGCCGTGTTTCTCCTCACCCTGCTTGGCATACTTCGCTTTGCGGTTTCATCTCACGCCGGCTCCCCTTCCTCGGCGGCAGATTTCTTCGAAAAAGAGGTGCGGCCGCTGCTGGCCGAGCGCTGCTTTAAATGCCATGGTGGCGAGAAAACGAAGGCTGGATTGAAGCTGACCGCGCGCGCTGCCATCTTGGCCGGCGGCGACAGTGGGCCGGCGGCCGTGCCTGGAAAGCCTGAGCAAAGCCTGATCCTGCAGGCAATCCGGCAGCAAAATGACCTCAAGATGCCGCCGGACGGCAAGCTCTCGCCTCAGCAAATCGACAAGCTGGCACGCTGGATTGAGATGGGCTTGCCCTGGCCGGAAGTAAAGGCGGAAGGCGCCAGCACCGTCAAGCAAGGCGAGACCTACCAGTTTACGCAGGAGCAGCGCCGCTTCTGGTGCTTCCAGCCGGTCCGAAACCTTCCACCGCCTGCTGTGCATGATTCCGTCTGGCCGCGTTCGGAGATCGACCGATTTGTTTTGGCCAGGCTCGAGGCCCGCGGGCTTAGACCGGCACAACAGAGTGACAAACGGACGCTGATTCGCAGAGCGACCTTTGACCTGACAGGCCTGCCGCCCACGCCGCAGGAGGTCGAGGCCTTTCTCGCTGATCATTCGCCCGAGGCTTTTGCCCGCGTGGTCGATCGCCTCCTGGCCTCCGCGCACTACGGCGAGCGCTGGGGCCGACACTGGCTCGATGTGGTTCGCTACACGGATTCATTCGATGCGCGCATTCTGGCCGGGGCCGGCACCATCATGGACATGACCGAGGCATATCGCTATCGCGACTGGGTCGTGGACGCCTTCAATCGCGATTTGCCTTACGACCAGTTCATCATCAATCAGATCGCGGGCGACGTGCTGCCGGCGGAAAAGCCGGGCGAAATCAATGTCCCGGGCACGATCGCCACGGGGATGCTGGCCATCGGCAATTGGGGAGGCGGCGACGCCGATAAGGAGAAGCTGCTTACCGACATCGCCGATGATCAGATCGATGTGGTCGGCCGGGCATTCCTCGGCCTGACGCTGGCGTGCGCGCGCTGCCACGACCATAAGTTCGATCCCATCCCCACAGAAGACTATTACGGACTGGCGGGCATTTTCTTCAGCACCCACATTCTGCAAGACCCCGGCCCGAAGACGGATGGCCCGCCGATGCTTCGGATCCCCTTGGCGTCAAAACCAGAGATGGATCGTCGGGAGCAAATCCAGAAAAGGATTGCCGAACTGGAGAAACAGCGCACGCGCTTGCTGGATGAGGACCGGCGCGCGCAGGCGAAAAAGCATCTACCCGAAACTTCGCGGTATCTCGTGGCCGTGTCTGAATACTTGGCTGAAGCGGGCTTGGCGCAGAGGCAAGGACCGGCTGCGTTTGCTGGTTCGCGATCGTTGGACGAGAGAATTCTGCAGAACTGGCTTAATTACCTGGGCTACGGCGATCCAAAACGGATGATGAAGCCGGTTCGCGACCTGTTTGGGATTCGCGGCGTGCACGTCTTTCGCGGCGATGCGGATACGCCGTCGCTCGTCGCCAATGCAACGGACAAGCCGGTCGCTTACTTGAATATCAAGCTGCCGCCCCGCTCGGTCGCCATCCATCCGGGTCCCGCGGGCGGCGTGGCGGTGGCCTGGCGAGCGCCTGCCAGCGCGCGCTTGCGCATAAGCGGTCGCGTGGTGGACGCAGACAGCGCATGCGGGGATGGCATAGCATGGCGCATCCAACACCGGGTTGGGCGTAAAACCACAGAGCTTGCTTCGGGCGACATCGCCAACGGCGGAGAGCAGCGCTTTGCGGAAGGGAAGAACGCCGGCAAGCTTGCGCAAGTCGACGTTCGCGAGGACGACAAGCTCTTCCTGGAGATCTTGCCCAAGGCCAACCACTTCTGCGACACGACGCGCATCGACTGGGAGCTTGCCGAAACAGAAGGAGAGAAACGCACCTGGAACCTGGCGAAAGACATCGTGCCCGATTTGCACCAGGGCAATCCGCACTGCGATCAACACGGCAATCGCGACGTTTGGTTTTTCTACGATACGGGCGGCGAGCGGCCCGCACAGGTGATGCCGGTGCCTGGGTCGGCGCTGGCCCGTTGGCAGGACGCCATTCGCAGAGAGCCCGTGACCAGAGACTTGCGGCAGGCCGCTGGCGTCCTGGCTCGTGAAATCCAGAGTGCCCTCGACGATCCGGCGGTGCTCAAGGGGCCTGATGCACAACTTTATCGCGAACTGCTGTCGCCGCGCAGTCCCTACTGGGTGAGCGACGAACGTGATCTCTCTTCGGACAGCCGAACGAAGCTAGCGAAGTGGACGGCCGAGCTCGAAACTCTCAGAAAGGTTCCGCTGCCCCCAGTTCCATTTGTGAACGGCGCTCAAGAGGGCGGCTGCCCGCGGAGCCCGCAAGCGGGTATTCATGACGTCCGCATCCATGTTCGCGGCCGCTACGACCGGCTGGGCAAGCTAGTGCCGCGACATTTCCCACGCATCATCGCCGGCGACCGACAATCGCCCATCACCCAGGGCAGCGGCCGCCTGCAACTGGCTCAGTGGATTGCCGACTCGAAGAACCCGCTGACTGCGCGGGTCATGGCCAATCGCCTGTGGCAGCATCATTTCGGCGAGGGCATCGTCCGCACGCCGGGGAATTTCGGCAAGCTCGGTCAGCCGCCGACCAACCCGGAATTGCTGGACTACCTGGCGCGCTATTTTGTCCAGTCGGGTTGGTCCATGAAAGCCATGCACCGCGCCATCATGCTCTCCGCCACCTATCAGCAGAGCAGCGTGCCGCAAAAAGAGACACTGGAGGCTGATCCGGACAACCTGCTTTTCGGCCGCATGAATCGACGGCGCCTGGAGGCAGAAGAAATTCGCGACGCCTTGCTGGCCGTGACCGGTCGCTTGAATGCCGAAATGGGCGGCCGGGCAACGCAGGACTTCAACTTGCCGCGACGCACCCTCTACCTGATGACCATCCGCTCCGATCGCTCGTCGTTCCGCGAGCTATTCGATGCTGCCGACCCGACAGCCGTCACGGATAAGCGTGTGGTTTCAACGGTAGCGCCGCAAGCTCTGTTCCTCCTCAATAATCCGTTCATGCTGGGGCAGGCCGCTTTGCTTGGCAAACGTCTCGCCGAAGGCCAAGCAAACGATGAAGCGAACAAGATTCGACGAGCCTATCAGTTGCTCTTCGCCCGTGACCCCGACCGACGGGAGATCGACGTGGGACTTTCACTGCTGGGCGAAGCCCGCAACTCCGGCGCCCGCGGAAGTGCGGCGGAACTGACTGCATGGGAAGAATATGCACAAGTCTTGCTGTGCCTCAATGAGTTCGTTTATGTTGATTGATAGATAAATTGGTGCATCCGACCATGAATTCAAACTCAGGGCTATCCCCGGTCAGCCGTCGCCAGATGCTCCGCACCTTTGCCAATGGCTTCGGCATGGTCGCTCTCGCCGGCCTGCTAGCGGACGAGGCGTCGGCTGAGCCTGCCTCGTCCAACCCGCTGATCGTAAGGCCGCCGCAGTACCCGGCAAAGGCCAAACGGATCATCTTTCTTTTCATGTCGGGCGGGCCGTCGCACGTCGATCTTTTTGACCCAAAGCCTTTGCTCGACCGCGACAGCGGCAAACCGCTGCCGTTCGAGATGCCGAAGCTGGTCCGCACGAAGACCGGCAACCTTTTGAAATCCCCCTTCAAATTCAAACAACATGGCAGATCGGGAATCGCCGTCAGTGATCTCTTCCCGAATGTTGCCACTTGCGTTGATGACCTGTGCGTGATTCGCTCGATGGTGGCCGACAACATCAATCACAACGGCGCCTGTCTGCAGATGAACACCGGTGAGCAGGCGTTTTCGCGGCCCAGCCTGGGATCGTGGCTGCTGTACGGGCTTGGCTCGGAGAACCAAAATCTGCCCGGTTTCGTGGTCATCAGCCCGTCCCAACCGGCGCAGGGCGCGCCGCTCTGGAGTTCGAGTTTCCTACCGGCCGCATACCAGGGGACGCTGGTCTCGGACCTGCGCAATCCCATCGCCAACTTGAAGAATGGATTGTTCGCCGCGGACCAGCAGCGCAGCCAGCTCGATGCGCTCAAGCAACTAAACGAACTGCATCGGCGGCAACGCGAGGAAGACAGCCGGCTCAATGCTCGCATTGAATCGTTCGAGCTGGCTTATCGCATGCAGCAGGAAGCGCCGGTCGCCTTCGATGTCGAGCGCGAATCCCCCGTCACCAGGCGGCTCTACGGTCTGCACGACAAGACCACGGAGATTTTTGGCCGGCAATGCTTGATGGCACGGCGGCTGATCGAGCGCGGCGTCCGTTTCGTGCAGGTCTATCACACCGTGACCGCACGGCGCAGCAGTTGCCAGCTATGGGATCAGCATGGCGGCCTGAAGAGCGAATTGCCAGCCAATTGCCTGGCGACGGACCTGCCCATCGCCGGCCTCCTGACCGATCTCAAGGGCCGCGGCCTCCTCAAGGACACGCTCGTCATCTGGGGAGGCGAGTTTGGCCGGACGCCGACTGCGGAAGGTACCGACGGCCGCGAGCATCATCCCTTTGGCTTCACCATGTGGCTGGCAGGGGGCGGCATCAAGGGCGGCATGACCTACGGCCGGACCGACGATTACGGCTGGCACGCCGTGGAGAACAAGGTGCACGTGCACGATCTGCACGCGACCATTCTCCACCTGATGGGCATCGATCATACCAAACTCACCTACCGCTACAGCGGCCGCGACTACCGCTTGACGGACGTATTCGGCAACGTGGTGAAGCCGATCCTGGCGTGACGTAATGAAAGTCGATCTCAGCAACAAGGTCGCACTTGTGACCGGAGCAGCGCGCGGCATCGGCCAGGCGATTGCCGATCTGTTTGCCGCCAACGGCGCTCACGTCATCTACAGCGACGTCAACTTCGCGGAAGCCAGGGAATCAGCGGCGAAATCTCCCGCAGCCAGGGCGCTGGCACTGGATGTAACTGACAGCGCACAGGTTGAGAACGTCATAAACACAATTGCCAGGGAATTTGGCCGCCTGGACATTGTCGTGAACAACGCCGGCGTCAACACGCTCAGCGCCCGCGTGACCATCGAAGAGTTTCCACGCTCCGAATGGGACCGCATCCTGAATGTCGATCTCACGGGCGTCTATCTGGTAAGCAAAGCGGCCGGACGCGTCATGGTGGCGCAAGGTTCGGGACGAATCATCAACATCGCCTCGATTGCCGGCCTGGTGCCCTTACGCTTGCAATGCGCTTTCGTCGCCGCAAAGGCCGGGGTTGTCAACTTGACGAAGGCCATGGCTTTGGAGCTCGGCCCGCGCGGGGTGCTCGTGAACGGCATTGCACCGGGATCGACCTTAACCGAGGGCACCCGCAAGCTGTTCTATGGCGAAGATGGCTTATTCAAAGATTCGGTGAAGCAGATGCTTGCTCACATCCCGCTGGGCCGGCCGGCCGAGCCCCGCGAGATCGCCCATGCGGCCCTGTTTCTGGCCGCTCCCGAAAGCAGCTATGTCAACGGGCATATCCTTACGGTCGATGG
>DASZFN010000656.1:0-5297 GCA_035939715.1 Gemmataceae bacterium
AGCCAGGATTCGCACGAAACCCGATGGTACCTGGATGCATCGGATATTAATATCAGTGCCTCTTTCCTTCCGCCTCCTGAGAATGCTTACTACCTCTCCTACAAGGATACCGGCAGCGTCACCCTCGACACCGGCATCGGGGATGGCAACGACTCGGTTTTCGTCTCCGGGATCAGCAGCTCCGCCACGATCAATATCGGAGCCGGGACTTCTACCGTCGACGTGTATACCACCGGCCTCGCCAGCACGCTGAACATTGTTGGCAATGTGGGTCAAGGCAACGACGCAATTAACCTGGGCGTTCTGGGCAGTGTCCAGGGGATCATGGGCACGGTCAATATTGAAAACCCGCAGAGCTTAAACGACATTAACGTCAATGACTCCGTCGACATGTCGGCGCCAATAGTCGTTCTGAGCACGTTGGGGACAAACTCGGATGACTCGGAGGGCCCCGGCGATATCTGGGGGCAGATTGGTTTCGCAGGCCTGCCGGGCCTGGTCAACTACGAATACAACGATACCAACAGCCTGACGGTCGAAACTAGCGCCGGCAGCAGTGTGTTGGTGTCAGACACCAACTCTGGGTATCTCGCCTGTCAGACTAACATCGTCTCGAGTGGCCCGACGACGGTAGACGTGGGCGGCGGCGGCGTGGACGTTCAGGGAATCGCCAGCACCCTGAATCTGGAAAACCCCAACAGTGTCGACACGATCACGGTCGATGACTCAGTCGACGGACAAGCGCGGACGGCAACGCTAAGCACGCTCGGCACTGCGGGGCAGATCAGCAGCCTGACACCGGGCAACATCAACTACGACTATGACCATGTGGACACGCTCACGATTGCTGGCAGCGGCGGCGGGACCACGTTCGATGTGACCGACGTTCCTCCTGCCAAGGTTTCCGTGATCTTGGATGGGACAGGGGGAACGAACACGCTCAATGGACCAAACCAGGCGAATTCCTGGACGCTCACGAACGCCAACGACGGGATCCTTGATAGCAACATCACCTTCCACAACTTTCAGGATCTGGGCGGAGGTAATGTGGGCGACACCTTCACGCTATCCAGTAATATCCCCATCGCCACGAGCCTGTTGCTGAATTCTGCGAGCACGCTGACGACCTCCTCAGGAACGCAGTTCCTCGCTGGAGCGATTGACACGAACAACGGAAATCTCCTGACGGTTGCCGGCGCCGGCAACACCGCGATCCAGGGAACCATCAGCGGCACGGGCGGATTAAGCATGCAAGCGACGGGAACGCTTACGCTGTCGGCGGCCAACAGTTACAGCGGCGGCACCACGATCGTCTCGAGCTCCCTTATCGTCACGCACGATGCGGCCCTGGGCGCGGCCGGCCATTCGACCATGGTCGATGCAGGAGCGACGCTGGCCTTTTCCGGCAGCGTTAACTACGCCACGGCCGAAGGCCTTTTCCTGAACGGTACAGGCGCCGGCGGGGCCGGCGCCCTGGAAAGCAAGAACGGCGGCAATACCTTTGCGGGCAACATTACTCTGCAATCGCCCAGCACGATCAACTGCGCCACGCAGCTCATGACCCTCACGGGCTTGTTCAACAACAACGGGTTCCTTTTGACTTTTGACGGCTCAGGCGATACCACGATCGCAGGAATGCAGCCTGCCAATATCAACGGCTCGGGCGGCTTGAGCAAGCAAGGGAGTGGCACCCTTACGCTTGCCGATGCCAATAACTACACCGGCAATACGGTGATTAACGCAGGCGTGCTCGTCGTCAGTCACGCGGGCGCCCTGGGCTTTTCCAATTCGACCACCGTCGCCGCAGGGGCGACTCTGGCCCTTTCGGGCGGCTTCGCCTACGGCAATTCGGAACAACTGAACCTGAACGGGCAAGGCGTGGGGAATTCCGGGGCTCTATTGAGCAGCAGCGGCGCCAATTCATTTGCAGGACCCATTACTCTGCAATCCGGGAGCAAGATCAACTCCGGCACCAATGCTAGCTTGACCCTCACAGGAGCCATCAACAATGGAGGGTTCCTCCTGACGGTCGCGTCCGCCCCAAAGGGCAGCAGCATTATAAAAGGCGTCATCAGCGGCGCAGGTGCTCTGAGCGGGCAGGGAATCGTCACCCTTTCGGCAAGCAACAGTTACTCGGGCAACACCACCATCGTCATGGGCAGCATCACCGTCACCCAGGACGCTGCCCTGGGCGCCGCCAACTCGAAGACCACGGTCGACGCCGGTGCTACCCTGGCGTTCTCCCGCGGCTTTACCTATTCAACTCCCGAAATCCTCTTCCTCAATGGGACAGGTTTCGGCGGGGCCGGAGCCCTGGAGAATATGAGCGACGACAACTCCTTTGCAGGCCCGATTCAGTTGCAAGCCGCCAGCACCATCAACGCCGCCGCCGACAACTTGACCCTGTCGGGACTTATCGACAACGCCGGCGACCCTCTCACGCTCATCGGCGCCGGCAACATCATGGTCCCGGGGAGCATCATTGGCGGGAGCGTGAACATGCAAGGGACCGGCGCCCTCACCCTGTCGACGAGCAACGGCTTCAATGCGATCGACATCAGTTCCGGTACGGTGAACGTGGAAGCCAACGGCGCCCTGGGCGGAACCGCGACCGTGTTCGCGGGCGGTACTTTAGTTTTTGCAGGCGTGAACTATACGCTGCCAGCTGCGCTGATGCTGAACGGCGGCAACGTCGTAAGTCTCAATCTCCTCAGTGCCACGGACACCTTCGCCGGCTCCGTCCAGCAGATGGCGCCGAGCAACATAGGCGCCGCGCCAGGCACAACCTTCACCTTCAGCGGCCCGATGGCCATCGGCGGCGGTCTGCTGACAGTGGCGGGAGGGGGCACTCTCTTCTTTAACGGGCTGATCAGCGGCACGGGAGGGCTCAACCAACTTCCCTGCATGCTGACCCTCTCGGCCAATAATACCTACACCGGCCCCAACATGGTCGGCGGCACTTTGATCGTGAACGGGATTCAGCCCGCCAGCATGGTCCTCGTTCTGTCCGCCGGCACCCTGGCGGGGACTGGGTCGGTGGGAGCGGTCCTGGTCGCAAGCGGCGGAACGGTCGAACCGGGGCCGCTCAGCGGTGGCGGTAACGGCACGCTGACTGCGGCCTCGGCTGATTTCAGCCAGGGCGGGACCCTTTTGATTCGCATCCCCGCCAAAGGAACTCCCGGGGTCAACTACGGCCAGTTCAATGTGACGGGCACGTTGACTCTGGGCGGCACTTCCACTCTCCAGATCGACGTGAGTGGTCTCAGCAAGCGCGGGAAATTCTCCGGGATTGTGCTCTACGCCTCAGTCTCGGGCACGTTCAGCAACGTGCCGCCGCCGATCAACAATCCGCTTGGCCTGACTGCGAAACCCAAATATCGCTCGACCAGCCTGGATGTGGACCTAACGTAGGCCGCCACAACGGAGGGCGGCGCTTCCGATTGGTTATTCCTGGCGATGCCCAGTGGCGGCTCGGCCAGAGACAAACGCCAAGAGCAGGCCGCGGGCCACTTTCCGGAGGGGAAGGAAGGTGAAACACCTGGGTTCTGCTCATTACGCCACGAAGCGGCGAATCCTCGAAATCGTCTGTTTGAACTGCCATCTGGATGGCGTAAGTGCCGTGCCGCACGATTCGCCATAAACTAATGCTGACACCGCTGGAACTCCGACTACTATGCCTCTGGGCGAGCGCGTGGCGTCCACAAGCCTGAGGCGAATTATGTTAAGTCCCCGACCTCCGACGCAACTTCGCCCCCGCCCAGTAGTTTCCCCCGTCGATGGGCAGTGACCAAACGACTTCTGCCAATACTTTCAGGGCTCGGCTCTGGGACCTGGACCGATCAACTCTACTTCAATTTCTTGGCCTGTTGCCAAGGCCGACTTGACTACGAGCCGGATGCCTGTTTCGGAGATGTCATATACCGATAGCGCAACATTAGGACCAAGCCCCAGCGAGCCTTCCCGGCAGATAACCTGGACGCCAGGCTTGGTCAGCCGACGAGGTGTGAGTCGTCGCTCTTTCTGCGGCATTTGCGGCGTGCTCACGCTTCTCTCCGCTTCAAGGCAGTCACTTTGCAAAAGGTGATTGCGGCCTCTCACGGCCAATGCGCTGGTGGCCCGATGATCGCGGCTTGTCGCTGTGGCCGGCACGTGAGTCCTGGGATAACGAACGCAGGGGGCGCTGGCGCCTTTCCGCCAGGAGCCGGGCCAGCGAGGATCCGCCCCGCAACCACGCTGACCGTGACATAGCGCCATTTCGGCCGCACACCACGTTTCGCCTGGGGCCTCCTCGATTCGGCCGGACGCGTTCGTTGGCCAATGCCCGGTCCGCTCCTGGTGAAGATCCTCCTTGTTTTTTGGTCAACAGAATTTGAAATTTCCAATTTCGCCTCGAATTGCTGCGACGCTTGGTTCAGCTAATTGGCCTTGTCGTCTGTTGCTCATCTGCGGTGTTCGCATGTTCGCATGATTAACCCTCATCTAGCCCAGGAGTTACGGCTGTTGCCGTTGCTTGGGCCAGCTCAGTTCGTTTCGCAAAATGTGTTTTCCCAGGGCGCTTGATTCAGCAGACTCTTGCGAGCCTTGAGAAAAGGTTTCTGGTCCAGCCCCGGTTGGCGGGAATCGCGTTTGGACACGATCGTGTCGATTCAGGACATGGCCAGGTTTCCTTTCCTGCAGAGGGGCGAATTCCTTTCGCCACGATGATGGGACAAGAATCAGTTACGATGACCTCAACGATCACCACATGCCTCCATAATAATGCAGGCGGTTCATAAATGCAAAATGCCTCAGCGCGCCATTCGCACCGAGTCCTGAAGCGCGCCAAGTAAGAACACGTTTGACGCGCAGGCATTTTCCTGCCGAAACCCATTCAATGTCCTTTCACCTTCTCCGGGGATTGGGCCGCCTCGTGTGAGGCAAGCGTCGGAAGGGTTGCCGTCTTGCTGCTGCAGAAAAGATTTGTGGCGGTTTTGTGGCGTTCGGAATCGCACAGATTTGCAGGTCTGCTGCAAACGTCTCATTGACGCTTGGCCACAAGGCGTTACAATTCCAGCAGTTGCCGCAACCTGGAATCGGCAGCAGGCAGCCGGTCAGAGAATCCCGCCAACTCTCCCCTACAAACCACTTCGCAGCGCAAGTCCCTATTCCAGCTAAGGATCAGCTTGCTATTTCATTCAGCGGCTTCTCTTGTAGCGGTTTTTGTGGCGTTTTGTAGCGGAAAACTTCTCCGCGACCGTGCGAAAAAAAGCCTAACGAGTGCTTGAGCGAATCCTGCCGCCGAAAGACAACTCTATAAG
>DASZFN010000657.1:0-7805 GCA_035939715.1 Gemmataceae bacterium
AAGAGGTAGAATCCACCTGGAGGTGGAACCATGGCAACACTAGTCGGCGAGCGCGTTCCTCCGCTAGGTCCCGGAGACAAACTGAGCCGCGCGGAGTTTCTGCGCCGCTGGGAGGCCCATCCGGAGATCAAGAACGCAGAGTTACTCGGAGGGATTGTCTACACGCCTTCCCCAGTTTCGGTGGACCATGGCGATATGGATGGCGATGCAGGTACCTGGCTCGGGACCTATAAAGCAGCAACCTCCGGCACTGCCTGCGGTCACAACACCACTTCCTTCCTGCTGGAAGAAACGCCCCAACCCGACATCAATCTCCGTATTCTGCAGGAATACGGCGGAAGCTCGTGGGCCGAGGGGAAGTATCTTCATGGCGTTCCTGAGCATTTGACGGAGATTTGTCGCTCCAGCGCCTCTTACGACTTGCATTTCAAGCTCGATCTTTACCAAACCGCCAAGGTCCCCGAATACCTGGCCGTCTTGCTTTACGAGCAAGAGATTCGCTGGCACGTTCTGGTAGACGGTCAGTATCAGCATCTCGCTCCGGATTCGGACGGCATCTGGCGCTCGCGAATCTTTCCGGGTTTGTGGCTGGATGGCAAGGCTTTGCTGTCCGGGAACATGCAACAGGTGCTGGCAGTCCTGCAACGCGGTATTGACTCACCCGAACATAAGCGCTTCGTCGCCGAATTGGCGTCGCGCAAGGCTGCCCGGTCGCGCGCTTGAGTCTGTTGGATCCTAACTCATGCCGATCGCCGAGACCGATACTGTCAGCAACTTGCTTCTCCGGGCGCGCGGCGGCGACCAGGCCGCTTTGGAACGGCTTTTTGAGGTCTGCCGAAACTACGTCAACTTGCTGGCCCAGGCCCAGGCCGAAAGCTGGCTTCAGGCCAAGGTCGATGCCTCGGATATTGCCCAGCAAACGATGCTCGAAGCCTATCGGGACTTCGCCGGTTTCCAGGGCCGAACCAGGGCGGAGTGGCTCGCCTGGCTGCGGCGCATTCTGGCGCGGAATGTGACGGATTTCATCCGCCAGTTCCGCGGCGGCAAGCGGCAAATCAACCGCGAGGTCGGTCTGCAAAATACGGCTTCATCAGCCAACAACCTTTTCGAGCCGGCCGACTCGGCGGAGACGCCGAGCCAGCAACTTCTTGCCCGGGAACGGGAACTGCTCGTTGCCGACGCCGTCGCCCGCCTGTCGCCCGATCATCGCGAAGTAATCATGCTGCGTAATCTGCAGCAGCTTGAGTTTGAAGAGGTGGCCCAGCGCATGAACCGTTCCCGGCCGGCGGTGCAAATGCTGTGGATGCGTGCCCTGGCCAAGCTGCAAGAGCTTCTGCCGGTTGAGTGCTAACCGCCTCCGCCGTGGGGCAGGTTTCTAACCTGCCGATGTCGCGGCAGGTTAAAAACCTGCCCTACGCAGGAGCGGCCGGCAAGAGAACCATTGTGACAAACCATGCCAACCGAGCCGCAGCCCAGTCATCCCCATGCCGAGCAAGAGGCGTTTTCGCTTCTGGAAACCTATACGCAGGATCTGCAGGCCGGCCGGCCCGTCGATAAGAAGCAAATCCTCGCCGAGCACCCGGAGCTCGCGGCCACCGTGGCATGCCTGGATGCGCTGGCGCTCCTGGCGCCCTCCATCCCTGCGAATGGCCCTGAGCACGCGGAAGCGGACCGGCCTACCGTTAGCGGTTCTGGCCAGCCAGACGCAGGAGAATTCGCCGATCCTGTTGCTCCCGCAACGAAGGACTTCGGCAACTACGAGCTTCTCGAAGAAATCGGCCGCGGCGGCATGGGCGTCGTCTACAAGGCCCGGCAGAAGGATCTGGACCGCGTCGTGGCCCTGAAGATGATCCTGTCAAGCAACTTCGCCTCGCCGGACCAGATTCGCCGCTTCCACATCGAGTCCCGGACCGCGGCCCGGCTGCACCATGCCAACATGGTGCAGATCTACGAGGCCGGCCAGGTGCACGGGCAATATTACTTTGCCATGGAATATGTGGAAGGGACGAACCTCGCCGCGCTGCTGCACAAAGGGCCGTTGCCGGTCGACCTGGCCGCATCGTACCTGGCCGCCCTAGCCCGCGGCGTCGCCCATTTGCACGCGGAGGGAATCGTGCATCGCGATCTCAAGCCCGGCAATATTCTTCTGCAAGCCTCCTCCACGAAGAGCATTCCCAAGATCACCGACTTCGGGCTCGTCAAGCTGCTTGAGGCGCAAACGCAGATGACCAGCACAGGCGCCATCATCGGCACGCCGAGCTACATGGCGCCCGAGCAGGCAGCCGGACGAGCCGATGTCGGCCCGCTCTGCGATGTCTACAGTCTCGGTGCAATTCTCTATGAGGTGTTGACGGGCCGGCCGCCCTTTCACGGCGAGACGCCGCTGGACACCCTGGTTCAGGTTCTTGAAGGCGAAGCGACGCTGCCCAAGCAGCTACGCCGCGAAATTCCACGCGAACTGGAGTTGATCTGCCTGAAGTGCCTGGACAAGAACCCTGCCCTCCGCTATCCGTCCGCCCAGGCCCTGGCCGACGATCTCGAGCGCTTCCAGCGCGGCGAAACGGTCGAGGCCCGGCCGCGCGGCCTGGTGCAGGGACTGGTGCGCTGGTCAAGGCGCGAGCCGGCTCTGCTGGCGCACCTGGCCGTGCTGGCTGTCTGCATCATGGTGCTTCACATCTATTATGTGGTCGCGCACCAGGTCTCCCCGGCGCTGCACTTGACCGTGCTCGGCGTCCTGGCACTGTGGGGCGTCGTCTCGGTCGTCTGCCAGGCCTGTCTCCGGCGCGAATGGAGTCCGGATTTGGTGCGTACCCTGTGGCTGTCGGCGGACGGCGTCCTCATGACGGTCGCCTTCGGCCTGGGCGAGGCGCTGACCAGTCCCATCCTTGTCTGCTATGCGCTCTTTGTCGCGGCCTCGGGCCTGTGGTTCCGCGTGCGCCTGGTCTGGCTCACGACGATCCTGTCGATTGCCGGTTACCTGTTCCTGGTGCTGGCGGCCGGCCTGCGCGGCCAGGAAGCCGGCGCCCTTCACCATCAAATCCTCTTTATGGTCGCGCTCGCGGCGCTCGGCCTGGTCGTCGCGTACCAGGTGCAGCGCGTGCGCGTCCTCAGCCGGTATTACGACCATCGGCCATTGGCCTGAATCTTACACGGAATCGAGCTGGATCTGGTCGATATAGCACCAGCCCCAGTTCTCACCCGGCTCGGCGGACTTCATGACAGGGTGGCCGGTCGCGTGGAAGTGTTTCGTGGCGTGCTTGTTCTCGGAGGAGTCGCAACAGCCGACGTGGCCGCACGTCAGACAGAGCCGGAGATGCACCCACTCGTCCCCGGTGGTCAGGCACTCCTCGCAGCCCTCCGAGTTGGGGGTCACCGGCTGGATTTGTTTGACGTGCGGACAGGTGCGCCGGGCCATTGGCGGTTCTCCTAGAGGGGGTATTGTCTCGTAGAACGGAATTCATTCCGTTCAGCAAGCCCGGGAGCGGCTCGGTGCTGAACGGAATGAATTCCGTTCTACGAGTTTGAGGTCTCCTCACATCTCCTTCAAATACTCGTGCACAAACTGTACCGCCATGGCGCCCTCGCCGACCGCCGAGGCGACGCGCTTAACCGAGCTGGAGCGCACGTCTCCCGCGGCGAACACGCCGGCGTGGCTGGTCTCCAGGAGGAACGGTTGCCGGCCGGCCGTCCAGTGCGGGGACTTACCCAGGGCCGGGCCGGTCTTGACAAAGCCCTTGGCGTCTCTCTCGATCTCCGGCGGCAGCCAGTCGGTGCGCGGCACGGCGCCGATGAAGCTGAACACCGCCGGCGTCTCGAGGGTGCGCTCCGCGGCCGTCTTGATGTTGACGATCTCCACGGCGGTGAGGTGGCCGTCGCCGTGCATGCGCCGGATCCGGGTGTTGCAGAGGAGCTCGATGTTGCCGGTCTGCTCAATGCGGCGGATCAGGTAGCTGGACATGCTCTTGTTCAGGTCGTCGCCACGGATGACTAACACGACCTTGCGAGCATGCTGGGCGAGATAGACGGCGGCCTGCCCGGCGGAGTTGCCCCCGCCCACGAGCACCGCCTGGGCGCCCTGGCAGAGCCGCCCCTCCTGAAGCGTGGCGGCGTAGTAGACGCCCGTGCCCTCAAAACGCTCGCAGCCTTCGACCTCGAGCCGCCGATATTCCGCCCCGGTGGCGATCAGCAGGCATTTGGCCGCAACGGTCTCGCCGCCGTCCAGGTGCAGCACGGGGTAGACTTTGTCGAACGTCAGTCGCGTGACGGGGGTGGGCACGGAGAGACGGGCGCCGAATTTGTTGGCCTGGAGCACGGCGCGGTTGGTCAGGTCGCTGCCCTCAATCGCGGTGGGGAAGCCGAAGTAGTTTTCGATGCGCATGCTGCTGCCGGCCTGCCCGCCGGGCGCGGTTTGCTCCAGCATGAGGGTACGTAGCCCTTCGGACGCCGCATAGACCGCGGCCGCCAGCCCCGCCGGCCCGGCGCCCACCACGACAAGGTCGTACACGGTTTGCTCGAGCGGCTGGCGGATGCCGACCGCCTCGGCCAGTTGCCGGTTGGTCGGGTTGCGCAACATCACCCGGTGTCCACAGGCGACTACTGGCGTGTCCGCCTCGGTCATCTTGAACTGCTTCAAGAGCTGGTCCACCTGCGGGTCGGTTTCCAGGTCCACCCAGGTGAACGGCACGCGATTCTTGGCCAGGAAGTCGCGGACGCGAAAGGTATCCTGCGAATAGCGCGAGCCGATTACGCGCAGGCCGGTGAAGGCGGGCGACTGCCGCAGCAGCTGCCGGCGGGCGATGAACGCCTGAAGAATGATGTCGCTCAGCTCCGGGCACTGGTTCAGGAGGCGGCGCAGGGCGTCTCCGGAAATTTCGATCACCTGGCAGGGGCCCCGGGCGATGGCGCTGACAACGGCCCGCGTGCCGGTCAGGTGGGAGACGTCGCCGGTGAACTGGCCCTTGCGATGGACCGTAAGCGTCTTGGGCTCGTCCCCCGATAAATCGACAATCTCGACTTCGCCCGATTTTACCACGAAGAACTTCATGTCCCGGTCGCCGACGGCGAACAGCGTTTGCCCATCCTGGTACGACCTTGGCACGGCGGCCGTGCAATCGTTCAAGCGGGCAATCTGCTCTTCGTCAAGCGTCGGGAAGGCGATGGAGTGGAGATTGTGTTCGGCCATGCCTCAGCGTTCCCTTCATGAGTGGATCCTGTCCCCTTTTTTGGACAAAGCCCAGGGGCGGGGAAGGTGTAGCCCGTTCCTGAAGGTTAGGGGCATCAGCCGGTGCCGGTCAAGAACAAATGCGTGCATCCCCGTTTCAGCGTACCTCGTTCTCAGGCAGATCCTGGCAGCTTTCTGAGCGCCTGGATAACTTTTGTTCCATATTCGCCGTCCGCGGTTCCCGCCGTCCGTTTCGCCATGCTTGTATCCCGCCCGGCCTACAAAGCGGGCGCGCGAATGGATTCCACACCTTTGCCCCGGCAGTACATGGCCTCCGGGATTTCCCGCCTTTGTGGCACGGTCCTTGCGTTATGTGGTTGCCGATAAGCCTTGGGAAAATGGTGCGCGAGCCGTCCGGCGGCGCTGGCTTTGCAAACGTGCAGAACATCCTCACAGGTGAGAAAATGAGAAACCAACAGCGACGCAAGCTGCTGATTGTTGGCTTCACCCTGTCGGCTCTTGTCCTCGGCGGCAAGTTTTTTCTCGACCAATCTGGACTGGCGTCCCCAGGAGGTAAGCCGATGAATGTCTCGCGCATCACGGTCGAACACGTTCGCGTGGTGGCCGGCAAACCATTTGACCAGGTTGTCAAAGCCTTTGAACAGCAACTGGGGCAATTCAACCCGGAGGTATATAAGGCGCTTAGCGCCGGGGCAGATGCGGAGAAAGTCAGGGCGAAAATCGAAGCCATGGCGGGGCCGAGCGGCTTCATGCGCTTCATGACCAGCGACCACGGAGCCCTGCTGCGCCTGGCCGGCCAAAAGAAGAACGCGCTTCAGTATCTGGTCGGCAATCCGCTGATCGCCATGCAGATGACGCAGCACGACATCCGCGCCGGCCTGTATGCTCCCTTGCGGGTGCTGCTCTACGAGAACGAAGAAGGCAAGACCTGTGTGGAATACGACCAGCCGTCCTCGCTCTTCGGACAATTCGGCAACGCGAAGGTAACGGACGTCGCCACCACCCTCGATCGAAAAATGGAGAACCTGGTGGCCAAGGCGATTCAATGAAGTTAACCTGGACGCCTGGCAGCGGGATACACGAGAAAACGCGCGTTTCTTCTACGGCTCCTTATTTAAGGAAACAGACCATGTCCGATCCACATCGTCGAGACTTTCTGGCGGGAACTGCGGGGTTGGCGGCCGCGGCCGTTCTGCTCGGTTCCAGAACGGCCAAGGCCGGCGACCCGAGTTTCATGAACAACGTTCCTGACCCGCTCGTGTCGGGCAAGGAACTGCCGACGTTCAAGTTCGCTCTGGAGAAGTCGGAAGGGCGTGTGATCGGCAAGAGCACGGCGAAGGAGGCTACCGTCGAGCAGTTGCCGATCTCCAAGGGGATCTCCGGCGTGTCCATGGGGCTCGCACCGGGGGCCATGCGGGAACTGCACTGGCACGCCACGGCGGCCGAGTGGGCGTTCGTGGACAAGGGGCGGGTCCGGACGACGGTCATCCAGCCCGATGGACAGTCCGAGACCAACGACTTCGAGCCGGGGGACGTGTGGTATTTCCCGCGCGGCCACGGCCACATGCTCGAATGCCTGGGGGACGAGCCGTGTCACTTCGTCCTCATCTTCGACAACGGCTACTTCTCCGAGTTCGGCACCTTCAGCATCAGCGACTGGATCGGCGTCACCCCAAAGGCGCTGGTGGCGAAAAACTTCGGCGTCCCCGAGTCGGCCCTGGACGGCTTCCCCACGAAGGAGGTGTACTTCGCCCAGGGGGCGGTGCCGCCGGAAAAGCAATCGACGCCGCTTCAGGGGTGGAGGCAGGTGCCGGTGACGCACAAGTTCAAACTTCTCGAACAGCAGCCGCACCGCATCTACGAGGGGGGCAAGGAGTGGCGGGTCGATTCCACGAACTTTCCCATCTCGAAGACCGTGACGGGCATTATCCTCGAGCTCGAGCCGGGGGCGCTGCGGGAACTGCATTGGCACCCGACGGCCGACGAGTGGCAGTACGTCTTCGAGGGGAACATCAGCGTGACCATGTTCGGGTCGCACAGCCGGCATCGGGTGGAGACGCTGGAGAAAGGCGACGTCGCCTTCATCCCACAGGGCTACGGGCATTCGATCGAGAACGTCGGCGACAAGAAGTGCCGCATCCTCATCGGCTTCAACACCGGCATCTACCAGACGATCGATCTCTCGCAGTGGATCGCCGGCAACCCGCTCGACGTGCTCGCCACCAACTTCGGCAAGCCGGCATCCCTCTTCGAGAAGTTCCCACACAAGGACGTGTTCATTGCGGATAAGACTGGGTCCGTGAAATAGGGCGGGTATGGCGTGGAGGCCCCCAGTACCACACTGTTAGCCGGCGCCGCCCTAGGCCCGAAGACGGGTATAATAGGGTGCGGGATGATACCAAATACGCCATTCACGGTCGCTGAGTACCCCACCGAGACCGAAGCGGTGATGGCGATGAATTATCTAGAAGGCCACGGCATCAAGGCCACGCTAGCCGGACGAGCACCGGCAGAAGAGATGGGTACCTATTACGTCCCGCTCCAGGTGTCCTCAGATGACGCAGAGCGCGCTGGGCGCTTGCTGGAGCCAATCATGCGTCGTCGATGGAGAAGGTATCGGGCT
>DASZFN010000658.1:0-4859 GCA_035939715.1 Gemmataceae bacterium
CCGCCACAGGAGATGCGCAAGTGTTGGAGCTCGACGGGTCTTTTGGTGAGGGCGGCGGCCAGATTCTCCGCACGAGCCTGGCGCTTTCTCTCGTTACCGGAAAGGCGTTCCATCTGCGGAATGTGCGCGCCCGGCGTGCCAAGCCGGGTTTGCAGCCGCAGCATCTCATGAGTGTCCGCGCGGCGGCGGCCATCGGGCAAGCCGAGGTGCGCGGCGCTTCCCTGCGCAGCAGCGATCTTGTTTTCCAACCCGGCAGCGTCGTTCCTGGAAAATATCATTTCGATATCGGCACCGCCGGCGCCACCGGACTCGTGCTGCACGCGATTTATCTGCCGCTGACCTGGAGAACTGCCGTGCCGAGCGAGGTCACCTTTACCGGCGGCACGCATGTTAAGGCGAGCCCGTGTTTTCATTTTCTGAACGCGACCTGGCGGTGGTACATGGAACTTCTGGGCATCCAGGTCGGTCTGCGGATGATTCGACCGGGTTTCTATCCGCGCGGCGGCGGAGTTGTGCAGGCGTTCATTCAGCCCTGCGCGCGTATCGAGGCTTTGCGGCTGACGGAATGGTCTGAGGTCCGGCGCATCACCGGTGTTAGCGCAGTCGCCGGCCTGCCGGAAGCAATCGCCGCGCGTCAGGCCCGCCGCGCGGCGTCACGGCTCGAGCGAAGCGGCATCGACGTGGAGCTAAAGCAGCAGGCTTGGCAGGGCGGACCCGGCACGGTGTTGACACTGGAATTGGACAGCCAGCCTGTGCCGACGTTCTTCTTCGGCCTTGGCGAACGCGGCAAGCCGGCCGAAAAGGTGGCAGACGAAGCGGCCGAACAGGCACTCGCCTACCTCGCTGCCAGGCAGCCGGTTGATCTACATAGCGCCGACCAACTCGTCCTGCCGCTGGCGTTGGCGGAAGGAATTTCCGAACTGCGGGTTGCAGAGGTTACTTCGCATCTGCTGACCAATGTGGCGGTGATTCAGCGATTCCTGGAGCGGGAGATTGTTTGTGAAGGGGAGGAGGGGGAGCCAGGGACGGTGTGCATTCGGTGATGAGCGTCTGGCCACTCAACCGCGGCGGCGAACCCTTCTCTTCCCCCCTGCGTAACCGTATGGTACATCTAATGACTGTCTTTTGGGGTTCGCGTCTGTTTTAACGAGGAGGAAGTGCCACGATGAATCGCCGTATTGCCGTGGGGTCCTCGGCGGCGTTCGTGCTACTCGTCGGTAGCCTGATCGCCGCGGAGACTCTGAAATCGGGTCCGCAGCCGGGGGATATGCTCCCCGGGCCATTTCATCCCCTGAATGTGACCGGCGCCAATGCCGGTCAAAAGGCCTGCCAGGTCTGAATTAACGGTGGCAATCCAGTCGCGATGATCTTCGCACGCGAAGTGAGCGACTCCTTGACCGGTCTGGTCAAGAAAATTGACGCCGCCACGGTCGAACACAAGGACGCCCACATGGGCAGCTTCGTCGTCTTCTGCAGCGACGAAGAGGGCCTTGAGAACAAGGCCAAGGACCTGGCGAAAAAAGAAGACCTCAAGAAAATCGTTCTGGCGATCGACAATCCGCAAGGTCCGCAGCGCTACAAGGTGGCCAAGGACGCGGATGTGACGGTTGTGCTCTACAAAAAGCAGGAAGTGAAAGCCAATTACGTTTTCAAGAAGGGCGAGTTGCACGAGAAGGACATCGAGCAGATCGTCGCCGATCTGTCGAAGATCTTGCCCGAAAAAGGCAAGTAAGTCCTTGCCGCGGTTTTGTTTCGAGACGAGAACCCCAAAAAAAAGCGACGCCGTCCGGGGCGGTCCCGGACGGCGTCGTTGTTTCCGGTCGGCGTCGTTGTTTATGAGGTGGAAGACAATCAAGCAAGACCCCTGCCGGCTTGCCCGGCAGGTGAAGGAGTTCGGCGGCTAGCGTGGCGCTGTGCTCTCCAGCCGACCCCTGCCGGCTCGCCCGGCAGGTGAAGGAGTTCGATGGCTAGCGTCGCGCTATGCTTTCCAGCCGACCCCTGCCGGCTCGCCCGGCAGGTGAAGGAGTTCGGCGGCTTGGTATGTCGCGACTCTAGCTGTCGAACTGCTTCACCTGCCGGGCGAGCCGGCAGGGGTCGGATCGGCGGGAATGGTTGGTGGTTAGCTGCCGAACTGCTTCACCTGCCGGAACAAGCCGGCAGGGGTCCGATCGACCTTGCTCGCCCTTCGGGCCGCGGATCGCGTGTGACGGGGTTATTGACACAAATCCGGGTCATCACTAGCTTAGTAGTTTCCTGCTGGCATTGGTTATTGGTCAAGGGTGAGGGATTCATGGTTCGCAAGAAACTAGGCCGGGGTCGCAAGAATCGCTGTCGGTTTTGCACCAAGGAAGGCTGTCCGCGGCCGGCGTTTGTCGATTACAAGGACGTGGCCGGGCTGAAAAAGATGTGCACCAGCCAGGGCAAGGTCTTCAGCCGCAAGCGCAGCGGCAACTGCGCCGCCTTCCAACGCGCCGTCAAGGACGCCGTCAAGCGGGCGCGGTTCATGGCCCTGCTGCCGTATGTTGGCGAGTAGGCTGTTGTGGCGGCAAGTTTCCAACTGCCGTTGAGAACCCTGGCAAGTTAAGAACAAAAATGGGGACAGGCACAGCGTCCTGCTGAGCCAGTCCCCATTTTTGTTTCAGGCTCGAAAAACTTGCCGGCACCTAGGAATCAGGCCGTCCGGGCGAACACTTCGGAAACGCGCACCTTGCACGCCGACCAGGCCGGCAAGGCGCTGCCTGCCAGAGCCGCCAGCGCACCGACCGCCGGCCCCCACCAGAACGCATCGTTGGGCACCCACAGATTGAAAGTCCGTGAATGCGGTGCATAGTTCACCGCCAGGTAAGTCAGGGTCGTGCTCAGGGCCCCGCTGATGGTGCCGATGAGCATGGCTTCGCTGAGAATCAAGAGCATGATTTGCACCGGCCGGTAGCCGAGCACCTTGAGCACGGCGATTTCGGTGCGCCGCTCGCGCACGCTGATGCTGATGGCGTTGGCGATCACCAGGACCATGGTGCACAGGATGGCCGGCGCCAGCAGCCAGCGCATCGCCTTGAACAGGTCCTTGAACCCCTCGATGAAAGCGCTGATGCCCGACGACAGCGTCTGACACTTTACCGCGGGGTCCACAAACCGGCCGGAGCGCTCGATCTGCTCGGCAATGTTGCCGAAATCCTTGAGATCGCCAACCTTGAGCCAGACCAGATTCAAACTCTTGTTGGCCAGAGGGTGTTTGCCGCCACCGTGCGTCTTCGGATAGGCGTCGATGGCATCGTTCAGATAGTCGCGGTTCATAACCGCGCTCTCGTTGTAGCGGCCGTCGGGGAACACCGCGATAATCTCAAATTCCAGGTCGATGCCCTGGTAATTGATGCTCGATAGCTTGAAACGGCCGCCGACTTTTTGCTTCAGAGTTTCGAGCTGTTTACGGCCCAGAATAACAGCACGCTTGTTACGCTCCATCTCCTTGATCACGGCTTGCAATTGCTCCACCTGGTCAAGACGTTTGCTATGGCCCGAGTGGGCATCGCCGGGATTGAGGTCGTCGATCAGGTCATCCATGACCGTCAGCATCTTGCACGGTTCCAGAGCGATGAAGAACACCTGATCCTCGCGCGTGGTCTTGGTGGGATCGAGGGTGCCGACATAAAACTGCCAGGTCATGGAGTCCTGCGGCCGCGTGTCCTCCGGATGCTCGGAACGGGCCGCGCCTTCACTCAAGGGCGCGGCGTAGAAAAACGGCATCTGGCTGCCCATCTGGTATTTCTCGCTGACGATGATCTTCAGGTCCTTTGCTTTTTCCGTCGTCAACTCGCCGAGAAAGTACAGCACGGACCAGACCATAACGATTACGACGACAAGAACAAAGGTCGCCATGTAAGTGAGCGTGGTGCGCAGCAGGTTGCGGCGCAGGCTCTTGAGCGCCACGAGCAGGAAGCGCGCCAGCCGGCCGAACGGCGCCGCGTTGAGCGCGTGCTCGCCGAGGTAAAGCAGCAAAAAGAGCGGCGCCAGCGCGGCCACGGCAACAACAATGACGCCGACAATGGTGAGAACAACGTAAATCACGGCGAGTCTGCTCCGTCCCTTGGTTCCTGTTCCGGGAAGAACGCATCCCTGTAAGTTCTTCGTTGTGGGCGTGCCGGCATTATACAGAAAGTAAGCGCGCAAGCCGGTTGCGCGAGTCACAACATGGTCTGGTAGGACGGATTGCCAATCCGTCCTACGGTCATTTCAGCCCGGCGAGAAACGCCAACAAATCGGCGACTTGCTCGGCGGTCAAGTCACGCAGCAAAAGTTCCGGCATAAGGGAAGTCCGCTGCGGCACCAGCGTGGCGAGTTTACTTGCAGGAATGCGAATCTCCTTGTCGCCGACGTTCTTCAGGACGACCTCATCGTCTCCCTTTTTGGCAAGCAGTCCGGTATGGACCTGGCCGTCCTTGGTCTCTGCCAGATAGGTGACGTACTTGGGATCGATGCTCTTGGACGGCTCCAGAATGCTTTCCAGGATCTGCGCCCGGCTGTATTTCTTGCCGATGTCGGAAAGATCGGGACCCAAGGTGCTGCCGGTGCCGGCAATACGATGGCAATTGATACATTGCGTGCCCGCGGTCTTGAAGAACAATTCTTTTCCTCGTGCGGCGTCACCCTTGAGACTTAGAATCTGCTCGGGCTTGATGACGTTGCCCAGACGCTTGACGCGCTGATCTTCCGGCACAAAGCGCTCGAAAAGGTCTCGTATTTGCGGCTCCGGGCGCACCATGGCAGCGGCAATAACCTCGCGGCAAATCGGCTCGGGAAGGCGGCGCTCGGCGACAGCCTGAGCCAGGAGCAAGGATGAACTCGTCGACGAAAGCAGCTTA
>DASZFN010000659.1:0-2748 GCA_035939715.1 Gemmataceae bacterium
GTCGCTCGGGATTCTTGTGAAGACACTTGAGACAAATCGTTTCCAGGTCGCGCGGCACGCGCGCATTCA
The DNA here is from genome assembly GCA_035939715.1 of Gemmataceae bacterium. Lineage (GTDB taxonomy): Bacteria > Planctomycetota > Planctomycetia > Gemmatales > Gemmataceae > DASZFN01. Next base: position 70 of record DASZFN010000659.1, read on the forward strand.
AGCGCGACGGCGGCACGGGCTCCTGATAGATCACCTGCAACTCTGTTTCCGCAGCCGTCTCTGCCCGGAATGGCGGTCTTCCGGTAAGCAACTCATACAGCATGGCGCCTAGCGAATAGATGTCGGCTAATGGACCGATGGCGTTTGCCTTCCCCATGGCTTGCTCTGGAGCCATGTAGCTTGGGGTGCCGACTCGAGCACCGCTCAGCGTCAAGGCCTGTCCGCTATCGAAGTGCCGCGCTAGCCCGAAGTCAGCGATCTTCGGAGTGCCATCGGAAGTAAGGAGAATGTTCGCCGGCTTCAGGTCGCGGTGGACAATCCCGCCCTGATGGGCCGCCTGGACGGCGCCGGCCAGTGTCGCCAGCAGCCCGGCCGCCTGATAGGCCGGCTGGGGCGTGCCCAGTAGCCTCTGGGCCAGGCTGCCGCCTTCGAGATACTCCATGGTGAAGTAAGGCCGGCCGTCATGATCGCCGACATCGTGGACCTGGACGATGTTCGCATGCCGCAAACCCGCTATGGCTGCTGCTTCCAGCGCGAAGCGCTCTTTTTCAGAGCGGCCGGCATACGCGCCGGCGAGCAGCATCTTGAGCGCCACAGAGCGGTTGAGACGCAGATGCCGGGCCTTGTAGACGATCCCCATGCCGCCGCGGCCGAGCACGGCCTCTACCTCGTAGCCTGGAATCCGCGGTAGCTCCAGGTTCGGATACCGGGGTGCCGGAGTGTCGGCGTCCAGGCTGGGCGCCGGCGTTGGAAACAGCGCCTCAAGCTCCGCCTCTACGATGCGCATCTGCAGCCAGCGCTTGCGAACCTCCGGGAGCAACTCGGGGCAAGCGCTGCAGGCATCTTCCGGGGTACACTCCAGGTCGAGCATCTCGTCAAGCAGCTGCTGCACTTGGGATTCTTCGGTCATGGGTCACCACTCACGCACTCACCACTCGCCTCGTCCGGCCTTAGATCGGCAAGTTTCTCGGTCAGAAGCCGCAGGCCGCGATTCAAGCGCCGCTTCACGGTGACGGCCGCAACGCCAAGCAGCCGAGCCACTTCCGTTTGCGTCATCCCCTGGATACGCACCAGGCCAAACACTTCCCGCTCATCCTCCGGCAAGGCGTCGATCGCCTCCAGCATGCGGCGGCCGTTCGGCGTTAGCCCGGAGCCACTGCTGGGCGGCGCCGGCACCGACCCTTCACGCAGCTCCAGCGCGGCGGGCTGTTCATCTAAGCGTCGGGCCAGGTCATTCAGCTCCCAGCGCATGTGCTGGTTGGCCAACGCAAAGAACTGGCGTACAGTCTGCGGCCGGACTTCGCGCAGGGCCTTGAGTAACCGTTCCGCCACCGCGCTGAGCAACTCGTCGGCTTGCAAGTTCAACGGCGGCTGAGTCAGGCGTGGATAACTCCGGTGCAGCAGCGTAGCGCACAGCAGGTGCAGACGGCGGACGGCCCCGTCCAGCAACGCCCGGACAACCGGCTCAGCAGGCGAATCCCCGGTCAACTCATCCAGGTATCGCTGAACGACGGCAGTGGTGCATTCCTGGCTCATCGCGCAATCCATCCGCCCGAGCGTGGTTACATTGAGAGGTAGATTCCATTATAGTCGGCTGCGCGCCCTCTACGCTTAGCCACACGTAGAGTGTGCAGACCAACAGCGATTAGCACATCACGCCCAATGCGTCCCAGTCGCTGCAGTACAAACGCTCGGTGGTGAATTGATCCACAGATTACACCGATTACACAGACTGAAGAATCGCGGACAGTCCGGTTTTTGGCCGTGCGCCTGGTTTTATCTGTGTAATCGGTGTAACCTGTGGATTTATGCCCCAGGTGAAATTGTGCGAACAGTGCCAGAATGCGCTTCCGGCCGATGCGCCGGGCGGGCTTTGCGCCAAGTGTCAGGTGCTGCACGCGGAGACGACCATACCCGGCAGGCCGGCTTCCGGCCAAGGTTCCGGCACACCCTCCTTTCCCGGCTCGTTTACGCCGCCTGGCGCGGCGGAATTGGCCGTGCATTTCCCGCAGTTGGAAATCCTTGAATTGCTCGGGCAGGGCGGGATGGGCGCCGTCTACAAGGCGCGGCAACCCAAGTTGGACCGGCTGGTGGCGCTCAAGATCTTGCCGCCCGACGCCGGCAACCCGGCATTTGCCGAACGCTTCACGCGTGAGGCCAAGGCGCTGGCAAGGCTCAACCATCCGAACATCATTACGATCTATGATTTCGGCGAATCGGGCGGATTCTTCCACTTCGTCATGGAATTCGTGGACGGATCGAACCTCCGCGAACTGGTGCGCGCCGGCAAGCTGGCGCCGCAGGAAGCGCTCAAGATCATGCCGCAAATCTGCGACGCGCTGCAATTCGCCCATGATGAAGGGATCGTTCATCGCGACATCAAGCCGGAAAACATCCTGGTCGACAGACGCGGGCGCGTGAAGATCGCCGACTTCGGCATCGCCAAGCTGCTCGGCAACAAGACCCGCGATTACACGCTCACCGGACCATGGCAGGTCATGGGCACGCTGAATTACATGGCCCCGGAACAGATCGATAATCCGCTCGGCGTCGATCACCGGGCGGATATTTATTCGCTAGGCGTGGTCTTCTATGAGATGCTCACGCGGCAGTTGCCGATCGGCAAATTCACGCTCCCTTCTCAGAAGGCAGCGGTCGATGCGCGCGTCGACGCCATCG
>DASZFN010000660.1:0-9260 GCA_035939715.1 Gemmataceae bacterium
CTTGTCAACGCCTTCATCCTCGGTACCATCGTGGGCAGTTTGCTGAATGTTTGCATCTACCGGCTGCCGCTGGAGAAGAGCATCCTCTGGCCGGGGTCGCGTTGCAGCCACTGCCTGCAGCGGATTCGCTGGTATTGCAACATCCCGCTGGCAAGCTACCTTCTCCTGCGCGGGCGCTGCCGGACCTGCGGCGCCCGCTTCTCGAGCCGCTATTTCCTGATCGAGTTGCTCACGGGGCTGATTTTCGCAGGCCTTTTCTACCTGGAAGTCCTCGACAATGTTCATGGGTTCCAGACGTTTAACCAACAAGGCTTCCGTTTGCAGCGGCTGTTGCTGCCGACCTGGCAAGGCTGGGTCGTGTTTGGCTATCACGCGATATTTGTTTCCTTTCTGATCGTGGCCACGTTTTGCGACTTTGATCGGCGCGAGATTCCGCTGTCTTTGACCGTGACCGGGACCGTGATCGGCCTGATCGGCGCCGTGCTTTTCCCCTGGCCGTGGCCGGATCCGCCGCCGATCGCGTTAGCCCCGAACCAGCCGCCGCCCCTGGGTCTCTATCCCTGGCCGGTGTGGCTGCCGTTGCCCGGCTGGTTGCCGCCAGGAAGCTGGCAGCTGGGTCTGGCGACCGGCCTGGTGGGGGCGCTGGCGGGCACGGTCATGCTGCGCGTGGTGCGTTTTGTGTTTACCGCGGGTCTCGGCGTGGAAGCCCTGGGGCTGGGAGATGCGGATCTCATGATGATGGCCGGCGCCTTTCTGGGTTGGCAGCCGCTCGTGGTGGCGTTCTTTATCAGCGTGGGCCCGGGGTTGCTATTCGCGCTGCTCTCAGCCGTCTACAATCGGCTGGCGACCCGAAAGACAATTACCATGCGCGCCGTGGCTGTTCTCAAAGACGGACAGGTGCTGCTGGAACTGGACGGTCAAACCGTCGAGCTGGACCAGTGCGAAGCACCCATCGCGGCCCTGGTAAAAGAACAGCACAAATCGGTTTTCTTGCTCGACTCAAGCCAACTGGAAGGATATGTCGACGAGGTGGTCCAGGGTGTCCGCGCCGAGACCAAGCAAGCCGGTATCCGCCGCATCCACATGCCCGGCCAGGATATGCCGCACGGCTTTTTCTCGCGTCTCATTTCCTTGCTCATGGGAGGGCCTCGCCCCACACCGACGCCTGCCATTCAAGTGGAAGTCGCGCAACAAAACGGCAAGCCCGCTATCCGCGTCAATGGGGAACCAGTGCCCCAGGAGGAGCTGCGCAAGCATCTTGCTGCCCTGGCCGCTGGCCAGCGCGGCGTCGAAATAACCATTGACTCGAGCGGTCTAGAAAAATGGCTTGGCCAGACCATGACCGCCATTCGCCTGGCGGCCCGCCAGGCCGGCGCCGAGAGAATCCACGTGCACGACCGCACCATTCCCTTTGGTCCGGCGCTGGCCGTGGGTCTGGTGGTCGCCATGCTGTGCTGGAAAGATATCGGGAACAAGAGCTGGTTTGTCTTTTTCCATCCCTGGCTCATCTTTGGCGCCGCCGGGGTTTGCTGTATCCTGATGTTTGCCTGTAGCTACTTCATTCGGGTCACCAGGATGATGAGGCAGTAAGAGTCAGTAGTCAGTAGCAAAGGCTACTGGCTACTGACTACTGACTACGATGCAATCCATCGTCATCGTCGATTACGGCATGGGCAACCTTCGCAGCGTGCAGAAGGCGCTGGAGAAGGTTGGCCATGCTGCCGCGATCAGCAGCGATCCGCATCAAATCGCCGAAGCGGACAAGGTTATCTTGCCGGGCGTCGGGGCATTTCAAGACGCCATCGCCCGGCTGCAGGAAGCCGGCATGGTGGTGCCGCTGCTGGAACACATTCACGGCGGCAAGCCGTTTCTCGGCATCTGCCTGGGCCTGCAACTGCTGTTCAGCAAGAGTTACGAGGACGGGGAGTTTGCCGGCCTGGATCTCTTCAAAGGCGAGGTGGTGCGCTTCCCCGATGTGCCCGGCCTGAAGGTGCCGCACATGGGCTGGAACCAGATTCACATCCGCCGCCGCGCCCCGCTCCTCGAAGGCGTGGCCGACAATACTGCCTTCTATTTCGTCCATTCCTATTACGTCGTGCCGACTCATGCGGATCTGATTGCCACAGAAACCGACTACCCGATCCCATTCACGTCCATGATCTGGCGGGACAACGTCTTCGCGACCCAGTTCCACCCGGAAAAAAGCCAACGTGCCGGCCTGCAAATCCTTCACAATTTCGCCACATTAGGATAGACTTTCCTTCTCTGCCATGAGTGACCAAGGGGCTGAGGATAATGCAGATCCTTCCGGCGATCGACCTGCGCGGCGGCAAGTGCGTTCGACTGCGACAGGGAGACTATGCGCAGGAGACAGTTTTCGGCGACGATCCGGCGGCGATGGCTCGCCGTTGGGTGAGCGCGGGAGCTACTTATCTCCACCTGGTAGATCTGGACGGCGCCAGGGAAGGCAGTCCGGTTAACGGCGACAGCGTGCGCCGCATCGTGGAGAGCGCCGGCGTGCCGTGCCAGCTCGGCGGCGGCGTGCGCACGCAGGAGCATATTATCCAGGTCCTGGAGTGGGGGGTGACACGCGTGGTGATCGGCACGCGCGCCCTGCAGGATGCCGGCTGGCTCGAGCGGATGTGCCGTCAGTATCCCGGCAAGATCGTCCTCGGCATCGATGCCAGGCAGGGACAGGTCGCCACCGAAGGCTGGCTCAAAGTATCGCCTGTGACGGCGCTTGATCTCGCCAGGCAATGCGCGGCCTGGCCGTTGGCGGCGATCGTCTACACCGACATAAGCCGGGACGGCATGCTGGAAGGCCCAAACCTCGACGCGCTTGCCTCCCTGGCCGCCGCGGTTCGCTTGCCCATCATCGCGTCGGGCGGGGTTGCTACACTAGAAGATATAACCCGTCTGGCCCGCCTTAACCTGGCCGGCTGCATCATCGGACGGGCGTTATATGAGGGTAAAATCAATCTGGCCGAAGCAATTAAAGAAGCAGCCAGTAGTCAGTAGTCCGTAGTCAGTAGCCAGTAAGCAGCGCAGCTACTGGCTACAGACTACTGGCTACTGACTCTGCACCGGGAGAACTAAATGGCGAAGCATAAGGTGGAAGACATTCGTAACCTCGCCCTGGTCGGGCATGGGGCCGCAGGCAAGACGTCGCTGGCGGATGCGCTATTGTTCAAGGCGGGGGCGGTCGATCGCCGGGGCAGCGTCGATGACGGCACCAGCGTTTCGGACTACGACGACGAGGAGAAAAAACGGCATTTCTCGATCGACACCAGCATTCTGCACCTGGAGCACAAGGGTAAGTTCCTGAATATTCTGGATACGCCGGGCTATCCCGACTTTGTGGGCGCGGCCCTGGAAGCTCTGGACCCCGTCGAGACCGCGGCCATCGTCATCTCCGCGCCCAATGGCATCGAGGTCAATACCCGGCGCATGTTCAACGAAGCCGGCAAACGCGGCCTGGCGCGCGTGCTGGTCATCAACAAGATGGACGCCGACAACATTCGCTTCGACGATCTGCTCAAGACCATCACCGAAACTTTTGGCAAAGGCTGTGTCCTCCTCGACGCGCCGATCGGTACGGGCGCGCAGTTCAGCGGCGTCGTCAGCGTGCTCAATCCGCCCGCGGCCGCGCCGGCCGGCTGCCTGGTCGATCTTGGCCAGGCGCGCTCCAAACTCGTGGACGCCATCGTCGAGTCGGACGAGAGCCTCATGGAGAAATACCTGCTCGAAGGCGACGTCAGCACGGACGAGCTGATCGCCACCCTGCCGCGGGCGATGGCGGCCGGCACCATCGTGCCGATCTTCTGCACTTCGGCGAAGAAAGACATCGGCGTCGCCGAACTCCTTGAATCTCTGACCTCGGTGGCGCTATCGCCGGCCCAGGGGCGCAAGCGCACCGGCACGAAGGGGCACGGCGACAAGGCCACGCAGGCGGAGCTCGAGCCGACCGAAACAGGCGAGTTTGTCGGCCAGGTGTTCAAGACCCTCTCCGACAAGTTTGTCGGCAACCTGAGCTTCTTCCGCGTCTATGCCGGCAAGGTCACGGCGGAGCAGCCGCTCGTCAACGCCCGTTCCGGCAAGTCGTCGCGCTCGGGCGGCTTGCTGCTCATGCAGGGCAAGCAACATCAAAGTATTACCGAGGCCGGCCCCGGCGATATCGTCGCGGTGGCCAAGGTCGAAGACCTGCACCTCGGCGACACGCTCGGCAGCAATGCCAACGTCGCCAGGCTGCCCAAGGCGAGCTTCCCGACCCCCATGTTCGGACTCGCCGTCGAACCGAAGGCGCGCGGCGACGAGCAGAAGATTTCCATGAGTCTGGCGAAAATCGCCGACGAGGATCCGACCTTCCACGTCACGCGCGACAATCAAACCAAGGAGATGGTTATCACCGGCATGAGCCAGCTCCATCTCGACGTGATCCAGCACCGGCTCAAGCGCCGCTTCGATCTGGAAGTGGTGACCAAGGAGCCGAAAATTCCCTACCGCGAGACCATCACGCGCAACGCCGAGTCCATGCACCGGCACAAGAAGCAATCCGGCGGCCGCGGCCAGTTTGGCGAGGTGCACATGCGCGTTCATCCCTTGCCGCGCGAGATTACCAGCGAGGAACAGCTCCTCGAACAGTACGCCAACAAGAGCCGCTTCGAAAAGATGCGCTCGGCCCATTACGACGCCGAGCACAACTTCGCCTTCATCGACAGCATCGTGGGCGGCACCATCCCCAACCAGTTCATCCCGGCGGTCGAGAAGGGCTGCAAGGAGCTGCTCGACCGCGGCGCCCTGGCGGGCTACCGCATGCAGGACGTGGCCGTGGAGATTTTCTTCGGCAAGGATCACCCGGTGGACAGCTCGGAAGCGGCCTTCAAGACCGCGGGCCGCGTCGCCTTCAAGAACGGCTTCCTGGCGGCTGCCCCCGTGCTGCTGGAGCCGATCGTCAATCTGGAAGTGACGCTGCCCTCCAAGTACACCGGCTCCATCCTGGGCGACCTCAATACCAAGCGCGCCCGCATCGAAAACCAGGACAGCCTGCCCGGCGACCTGGCCGTGATCCAGGCGCGCGTGCCGCTGGCCGAAGTGACCCGTTATGCCGCCCAGCTCGGCAGCATCACGCAGGGCCAGGGCTCGTACACGATGGAGTTCAGCCACTACGACCAGGTGCCCGGCAACGTGCAGCAGCAGATTGTCAGCAAGGCCAAGGTGGCTGCGGATGAAGAAGAGTAACACCGCCATTACGATTTGAGTTTCTGGACCGGTCGGGCCTTGCGGGCCAACCACCTGAGGTTGGCGTGCGCGGCCGGGAGGTGGCTCTTGGCAACCAGTCCCGTCCCCGAGCCAAGCCGCGCGACGGAGATCGCCCGGCTGGAGCTGTCCCGGTTTGCTCCGGATGCTCCGCTCGACCGCGTGTTCTGCCGCACCTGCGAGCTGTCCGCGGATGCCTTGACGGTCGAGCGCGTCGGCGTGTGGTTGTTCATCGATGACCGGGCCGCGCTCCGGTGTGCGAACCTGTTCGAGCGCTCCAAGGGTGAGCACTCGGCGGGGGCGGTCCTGCGCGTCGCGGACTTCCCGACCTACTGCGCATCCCTGACCGTCCGCAAGGCGCTCTCGGCCGAGGTCGCGGCCTCCGAGCCGTGGGCGGCGGAGCTGGCCTCGACGTATCTGCAGCCGCTCGGCATTACCTCGATACTCAACGCGGGAATCTTCGTGGACGGCGCCCTGGTCGGGGTGGTTTGCCACGAGAACGTCGGCCCCCCGCGCGAGTGGACGACGGAAGCCCGTGACTTCGCCGGCTCCGTCGCCGACCTCCTGGCCTTGCGGATTCAGTCGGCCGAGGTCCGGGAGTTGCGTGCGGCGTTCCTGACCCAGCGGGAGCGCCTCGCTGCCCAGGAGAAGAACGTCGCCCTGGAGCACCTGGCGGCCGGAGTGGCCCACGACTTCAAGAACCTCTTGAGCGTCGTTCTGGGCCAGGGCGAACTGCTCGGGTCGCGCCGCGATGTGCCGCCGGATGTCCAGGAGCAGGGCAAGGCAATCGTTGCCGTCGCCGAGCGTGGGATTACGCTGGTGCGCGAGTTGCTGGAGTTCGCCCGGCCGGTCGAGCGGCCGCCGGCCGTCATCGATCTCGCGGACGTGACCGCCGAGTTCCTGCCGGTGCTCCAGGCAGCCATCGGCATGCGGCACGAGCTGCACTTCTCCCGACCTCCGGCCCTTGGCCAGGTCCTGATCGACAAGACCCAGTTCACCCGGCTGCTGCTGAACCTGGTGGTCAACGCCCGCGAGGCCATGCCCGAAGGCGGCCCCATCGAGATCAGCTTCGCTCCCGTGAAGTTAACCGGCAACCCGAGTTATACCGGCCGCTTCGTCCTTCTCGAGGTGTCCGACCGCGGCGTCGGCATGGACGAGGCGACCCGGCGGCGGGCGTTCGAGCCGTTCTTCTCCACCAAGGCAAAGGGCACCGGCCTTGGCCTGGCGATTGTCCGCCACGTCGCGGACCGGGCCGGCGGCCTTGTCCGGGTCGAGAGCGCCCCGGCCCGAGGGACGACTTTCCGAGTGCTATTCCCGCGCATCGGGGCGAGCAGCGGCGGGACAAGGGTGTTCGCCCTACCGCCGGAACTCGGGCGGGGCGATGTGCCCTGAGGCATCGCGGTTAAGCACTGCCAACTGCTTACTGGCCGGTGGATCCTTGGCTGCGAGTTTGTGCAGCCACCGCCTAATGAGGAATTTCTCATTAATCCGTCCGCCAAATCACTTGGCGGTCTATGGGTGCGCCAGGCAAGCCTGGTTGATCTCGTGAACTGAAAGGAGTTCACCGTGTGAATTACCCGTACGACATGGTAGCCAAACGAGCGACGCAGGGAGCAATCCCGACATCGAAGCCTCGCGCGGCGAAGACGTGAGCCGTAATTGAGTGAACCCGCTTCAGCCTCGTTATGCCAGTTTGAGAGCGGTCAGCCTTTCCATAGGGGTGAAACCTGTCATCGGCAGGGAAGGAACGGGTATACGCACCTGCCGGGCTCTCCGGGGTGGTTGGGGACGGCGCGCGTCGACAGATCAATCGAGGAACCTGGGAGATCCGGCGGGGTGAACCGGCGACGGTTCAACGCCAGACGGGAATGCATAACCGCCTTGGCGGCTCCGGCCGGAAGTCGGCGGGGTTCATAGTAGCGCGGAAGCGGAATAACGTCCGTGGAGCGAAGGGACCCTGCCAGATACGTGCGACCGTAAGAGGAAGGGGGAACCGCTTGGATCCACAAGATCCCACTACGGACAAGCGACCGAAGCAAACCCAGGACGACACCCTGGAGGTGCGTCACGGGGTGATTCTGTCGCCGACACTCACTCTTCTGAGACGGAAGCTGAGCCAAAAGGCCAAGCAAGAGCCGCGGTTCCGGTTTTACGCGTTGTATGACCGGATCTATCGGCGCGACACGCTCGAAACGGCTTGGTGTCTGGTCTTGGACAACAGGGGTGCTGCCGGGATCGACGGGGTGACGGTCGAAGAGATCTTCGCCACGGAGGAGAACGTGACAGCCTTCTTGGACGAGATTCAAGAAGCCCTGCGCACCAAGCGGTACCGGCCGGACCCCGTACGCCGGGTCTACATCCCCAAAGCCAACGGCAAGCTGCGACCCTTGGGCATTCCCACGATCCGTGATCGGGTGGTGCAGATGGCAACCTTGCTGATCTTGGAACCGATCTTCGAGGCGGATTTCCTGGATTGCTCCTATGGATTCCGTCCCGGTCGCTCGGCCCACCAAGCCTTGGAAGCGATTCAGCGCAACCTAGGGGAAGGCTATCGGGAGGTGTACGATGCCGACCTGCAAGGGTACTTCGACAGCATTCCCCACGATAAATTGATGGCCTGTGTGCGGATGCGAGTGGTGGACGGTACTGTGCTGCAACTGCTCCGCATGTGGTTGGAAACGCCGGTGGTTGAGCAGGCGGAGGATGGTTCCTCCAAGGTCAGCCGGCCACGCCAGGGTACGCCCCAGGGCGGGGTCATTTCACCCTTGCTGGCAAACCTGTATCTGCACTGGTTTGACAAGCGCTTCCATGCGGCTGGCAGCCCTGCGCAGAGGGGCCAGGCACGCCTGGTGCGGTACGCGGACGACTTCGTCGTCATGGCCCGACACCAGAGCCCTCAGTTGATTGGTCAGGTGGAAGGGTTGTTGGAAGAGTGGTTGGGGTTGAAGATCAACCGGGACAAAACGCGGGTGGTAAAGCTCAACGACGGGGGAGCCAGTCTGGACTTCCTGGGCTACACGTTTGCGTACCAGCGTGGCCGCTTTGGCGGTCGGCAGCGGTATCTGCACTGGGGCCCGTCGGCGAAGTCGGTGGATCGGGAACGCGCGCAGCTCCGGGACATGATCAGTCGTCGTGTCTGCTGGAAGCCGCTCGCGGAACTGATTGCGGACGTAAACCGGCAGATCAGGGGTTGGGCGAACTACTTCGGCTTGGGCCACCCTCGCAGGGCGTTCCGGAAAATCAATTCTTACGTGCGTTGTCGGTTATTCGCGCACTTGCAGCGAAGGAGCCAACGGCCCTACCGCTTGCCGGAAGGGGTGACCTGGTATCGGCACTTTGCTCACCACGGGCTGGTGGCGTTATGAGGTCCAAGTCGTGCAACTCCCTGCGAATGCCTGCGGCAAAGGTATCTGGGAACGCCGGATGCGGGAAACCCGCATGTCCGGTGTGACGAGGGGGGAACGGCTTGCTGGGCAGGGCATGCGGCTAATGAGACACGCACGGGGAAACCCTGACACGGACTATGCCGAAGCCTACACTCTGTCTATCCGCTCTTCTACTCTACCGGTCTTGGGGAATTTCCGAAAAAATCCGGCTGAGCCGGCAGATTGCTCTTGAACGAAGCAGCACCGGTTGATCCTCGCGGGCTCCGCAGAAAAACGCGGACAAAAACTGAAATCTTAGGGGCCCAGTTTGCCAGTTTTTTGGGGGGTGCGGGTCTATGCATTTTTGTCCGCCGTTGGCCATAGTCCGCCCGCCAAAGACATTGGCGGACATTGGCGAAGTTGAAAGAAATTGCTGAATTCTTGCCGGAACCTTCGGAATGCTGTTGACGGTAACACAGCTTTATGCATCTGCAGCTACCAAGATGGTCAGGTGGCCATCTTCGGAATGGTCCGTAGTCAGTGGTCAGTGGGCTACTGACTACGACTACATTCCATTGAAAAATTCATCCGAGCCGAGCAGGTTTGCGGTCAGGGTCTGGTCGGACATGCCTTGCTGGA
>DASZFN010000661.1:0-14079 GCA_035939715.1 Gemmataceae bacterium
CACGGAGAAACACAAGAAGAAGAGCGCCGCCGCCCAGCAACGCCGCGACAGCGACTGGCAGCAGGCGGAAGACAAATACAAGAAGCAGGTCGCCGACAGCACGCAGCGGCGCGATACCGATCTGCGTCAGGCCCATGAGAAATTCCAGCGCCTGCGCGCGGAAATCTTCGAGCGCTACGAGACCGATTCGCACCAGATCCACGAACAGCACTTCAAGCAGATGAGCGACAGCAAACAGCGCCACGACAGCGAATGGCAAGCGCTCATCCAGACCTGGCAGCAAGGCCTGGCCAGGGTACACGGCGTCGTGCAAGAAGTGCAGCGCGAATCATCCCGGCTCTTCCCGGCCTGGGACAGCGCCGCCTGGAACAACTGGCGGCCGCCATCGGCTGTGCCACCGGTGATTCATTTCGGCGACTATCGCGTGGACATGGCGGAACTGCCCGACGGCCTGTCAAAGAGCGAGCGTCTGAAGCCGGAAGTGCCGACGGCTTTTTCGCTGCCGGCCTTCTTGTCGTTCCCGCGGCAATGCTCGCTGCTGCTCAGGACCAACGAAGACGGCCGCGCCCAGACGGTGCGGACCTTGCAGGGAGTCATGCTGCGCTACCTGACGGCGCTGCCGGCCGGCAAGGTGCGCTTCACGATCATCGATCCGCTCGGCCTCGGCGAGAATTTCGCGGCCTTCATGCACCTGGCCGATTATGACGATGCCCTGGTGACCAGCCGCATCTGGTCGGAAAGCGCCCACATCGAGCAGCGGCTGTCCGACCTGACGGCGCACATGGAGAACGTGATCCAGAAATATTTGCGCAACCAGTTCGAGACGATTGAAGACTACAACGTGCATGCCGGCGAGGTGGCGGAGCCGTTCCGCATTGCGGTGATCGCCAACTTCCCGGCCAGCTTCGGCGTGGACGCGGCACGGCGGCTGCTAAGCATCCTGAGCAGCGGGCCGCGCTGCGGCGTCTACGCGCTGGTCAGCCTGGATACTGCCCTGGAGCCGCCCCAGGGCTTCAACATGGCGACGCTGGAACAAAATGCGGTCACCCTGGATTGGAAAAACGGCCGCTTCGTCTGGCGCGAAGAGGATTTCGGCAAATACCCCTTGCAACTGGAGCAGCCGCCCCCGGACGACTTCAGCACGCGCGTCCTGCAGACGGTAGGCGAGCAGGCCAAGCTGGCCAAGCGCGTGGAGGTGCCGTTCGAGTTCATCGCGGCCGCCTCCGAGCAGATGTGGACCAGCGACAGCCGCGGCGGCGTGGACGTCGCCCTCGGCCGTGTCGGCGCCACCAAGCGCCAGCACCTGCGGCTGGGCAAGGGGACGTCGCAGCATGTGCTGATCGCGGGCAAGACCGGCTCGGGCAAGTCCACGCTGCTGCACGCGCTGATCACCAATCTGGCGCTCTTCTACAGCCCGGATGAAGTGGAACTGTATCTGATCGATTTCAAGAAAGGCGTGGAGTTCAAGACCTATGCCAACCATGAGCTGCCGCATGCCCGCGTGGTGTCCATCGAAAGCGACCGCGAGTTTGGCCTGAGCGTGTTGCAGCGCCTGGACGCCGAGCTGCGGCTGCGCGGCGAGAAGTTCCGCGAAACCGGCGCGCAGGACCTGCAGACATACCGCGACGCCAATCCCGACGCCCGCATGCCGCGCATTCTGCTGGTCGTGGATGAGTTTCAGGAGTTCTTTCTGGAAGACGACAAGGTCTCGCAGGACACCGCCCTGCTGCTGGACCGGTTGGTGCGGCAAGGCCGTGCCTTCGGCCTGCACGTGCTGCTCGGCTCGCAGACCCTGGGCGGGGCTTATTCGCTGGCCCGCAGCACCATTGACCAGATGGCCGTGCGCATCGCCTTGCAGTGCAGCGAGGCGGACGGCCATCTGATCCTGAGCGACGACAATTCGGCGGCGCGCTTGCTGTCCCGTCCCGGTGAGGCGATCTACAACGATGCCAATGGCCTGGTCGAAGGCAACAACCCCTTCCAGGTGGTCTGGCTGCCCGAGTCGCGGCGCGAGAAATATCTGGACGGCGTCCGTGAGCTGGACCACAAACGCAACGGCAGCGTGCTGCGGCCGATGATCGTGTTCGAAGGCAACGCCCCGGCCGAGATTCGCAAGAATGTGCCGCTCCACGACCTGATCCAGGCGCCCGCCTGGCCGCGGGCCAAGGCCTACCAGGCCTGGCTGGGCGAAGCGATGGCGATCAAGGATCCGACCGCGGCCACCTTCCGTCGGCAGAGCGGCAGCCACCTGCTCCTGGTCGGCCAGCAAGAAGAGGCCGCCCTTGGCATCCTGGCCACGGCGCTGGCCAGCCTGGCGGTCCAGCACACGCCGGGCGACAACGGCGCCAGCGCCTCGGACGCGCGCTTCTACTTGCTGGACGGCAGCCCCGCGGACGCAGCGCACGCCGGCGCCCTGGCCCGCATCGCGGAATTGATGCCTCATCCCATGCAGAGCGGCGGCTTGCGCGAGCTGGCGCCCTTCATCGCGGAGATCGCGGAAGAAGTGGACCGCCGGCAAAAATCCACGGAAGTCGAGGGACCGGAGTTGTACGTCATCATCCACGCTCTGCAGCGTTTCCGCGACCTGCGCCGCGACGAGGACGACTTCGGCAGCTTCTCGAGCAATGAGGAGCAGAAGCCAAGCCCGGCCAAGCAACTCGTCACCATCCTGCGCGAGGGTTCGGTGCTTGGCGTGCACGTGATCATCTCCTGCGATACGCTCAACAACACGACGCGCGCCTTCGACCGGCAGGCGCTGCGCGAATTCAGCATGCGTATTTTGTTCCAGATGAGCGCCAACGATTCCAGCAACCTGATCGACACGCCGCAGGCAAGCCGGCTCGGCGCGCACCGCGCTTATTTCCACAACGAAGAAGAAGGCCGTCTGGAGAAGTTCCGCCCTTACGGCTTGCCGCCGGAAGCGTGGCTGAGCTGGTTCCATGAACAATTGCTGCGGAAGCGAGTCACGGTGCTGGCCAAACAGAAGGTTTGATGTGGGGAGGCAGTTTCTGGCTGGACAGGGCCATTGGCTCTGAAATGAGTTTGCCAGTTTGCCAGGTGAGTTTGCCACGGTTGGCAACTCAATTCAGGCCATAATAGCAATCAGCGGCGTTGGTTACGTCAGAACAAAAATCGAGTTTGCCACGCAAGGGGCTGCCGCCCCTTGAAATCCCCGCCGAATGCAAAGTAGTGAACATGCAGTGAACGCCATGTAAAGAAAAGCGCGAACAAAATCTGAACTTTGAGGGGTCCAGGAAACCAGTTTGCCACGTTCTTGAGCCAGGGGGCAAGATGGCCAATTGACCCGCTACAGATCCATTTTTGAACCAGTCAAGTTGTGTCTATGTCGTCCGAAGACAACTCTTTTCGACCCCGGGGTAAGCTGGTCTCGCTATGCCTGGCGATGGTCACGCTGGCCGCATTCTGGCAAGTGCGGAATTGCGATTTTGTCAATTACGACGATCATCTTTACGTGACGCGGAACCCGGACGTTCAGAAAGGCCTGAGCCCGGCGAGCGCCTGGTGGGCGCTCAGCACCACATACAACTCCAACTGGCATCCGCTCACCTGGCTGTCGTTGCAGCTTGATTACCAGCTTTACCGGCTCAACCCGGCAGGCTATCACGTCACCAACCTCCTTTGGCATACGGCCAATGTGCTGCTGGTCTTCTGGGCGCTGCGGCGCATGACCGGCCGGCTGTGGCCGAGCGCCGTCGTCGCGGCCTTTTTTGCCGTGCATCCGCTCCATGTGGAATCCGTGGCCTGGGTGTCCGAACGCAAGGATGTGCTGAGCACGTTTTTCTGGATGTTGACGCTGCTGGCCTACGCGCACTATGTCGAGCGCCCGGGCATCGGCCGCTATGCGTGCGTCTTTCTGGCGCTGGCCCTGGGACTCTCGGCCAAGCCAATGCTGGTGACGCTCCCCTGCGTGCTGCTGTTGCTCGATTACTGGCCGCTCCAGCGCGTGACTCGGGAACACGGCAGCAGCGCGGCCGACGCCAAACCAAGGTCGCCGGGCAAAGCCTGGGGTTCTCTCATGCTGGAAAAGACGCCTCTTTTCCTCCTTGCCGCCGGTTCCTGCCTGGTGACATTCCACGCCCAGTCAGCCGGCGGCTCAGTCCGCTCGCTTTCCGACGTGTCGCTGCCCGATCGGCTGGCCAACGCCCTGCTTGCTTATGCGCGTTACCTGGCCAGCACCCTGTGGCCGTATGACCTGAGCCCTTTCTATCCACGTGTCGAGCTTGACTGGACGGACCGGCGCCTGGCAGGCGCACTCGCCCTGCTGGTGGGCATTTCGTTTCTGACGCTCTGGCAAGCACGCCGCCGCCCCTACTTGCTGGTCGGCTGGCTGTGGTTCCTGGGCACGCTGGTGCCGGTGATCGGCCTGGTGCAGGTGGGGGACCAGGCGCTGGCCGATCGCTACACCTATGTGCCGCTGATCGGCCTGTTCATCATGGCGGCCTGGGGCGGCGCGGAGCTGGCCTCACTGAGGCCGGTGTTCCGGCCCCTGGTGGCCCTGGCCGCGGCAGCGGCGCTCGTGGCCTGTGCGCTAGGCACCTGGAGTCAACTGGCGTACTGGCACGATAGCATCGTCCTCTGGGAGCATACGCTGCGCGTGACCGGCCCCAACGCCTATGCGCGCCATGGCCTGGGCATCGCCTTCCGGGATGCGGGCCGGCTGGACGAAGCGGTCGAGCAATTCAAGGAGGCGCTCCGTATCGAGCCCACCTATGCCCGCTGCGATATCCAGCTCAGCTTCATCCTCGGCAAGCAGGGAAAGATTGACGAAGCGGTCGCTCACTTCAAGAGCGCCTTGGGCTTTCGACCGGACAATGCCTACGTGCAGCTTGAGGTAGCGATCTTTCTGATCCAGCAAGGCCATGCCTCAGAGGCCATCCCCTACCTGAACGAAGCAGCGCGCCTCGATCCGCACCTCAAGGAGCGGGCCATTTTTCAGGAAGCCCAGCGTGCGGCGGCCTTGCCGGCCCCACGCCGGTAGCCAAAACACGAGGATTGCAGATTGCCGATTGCAGATTTAAGAAGATGGCCCTCAGCAAATCTGCAATCTTCAATCTGCAATCTTCTTGACCGTTGCATTTCCCCAAGAAGGCGACTAGCTTGGGTTGAGGGAGTGCTCCGCGTTTTCGACTCGCTTTGGCAGCTTCGGAGGAGACCATGGCCCAGACACTGGACGCCCTCTTCGACTACCTGGACGGCCTGGATTGCCGTGCTCCGTTGGACGAATTGACGACCGAACTGGCCGAGACAAGCCTGGAATGGAGCCACGTGGCCGACTTCATACGCTTCTCCGAGCGCGGTTACACGCGCAATCTTGTCCGTGCGGGACCGTGGTACAACGTGCTCGTGCTTTGCTGGAAGAACGGCCAGCGCAGCCCGATCCACGATCACGCCGGCTCCAGTTGCGCGGTCAAGGTGCTGCGCGGCACGGCCACCGAGACGGTCTTCGATTACGCGCCCAACGGCCACGTGTGGGCGACGGGCTCGCGCCAGCACGCGCCGGGCACGGTCATCGGCAGCCAGGACGCCGACCTGCACCAGGTTTCCAACTTACAACCCGGCCAGGCCGACCTGGTGACCTTGCACATTTATTCGCCGCCGTTGCTGTGGATGGGCACCTACTCGCTCACCGACACTGTGCGCGGCCAGGAGCCGATGTTCGTGGAGTTCGAAGAGGCGGCGGGGATATGAAAGTACTGAGTACTGAGTGCCCTCTTACCCGCATCATCCTTTGCAACAAGGAACAAGCCAATGCCGGAAGTCCGGAAGGTTGTGACGGCTGTGCCGGAGAATAGCGAGACGCCGTTGGAGAATCTGCGCAGCTGGGTCACGCCCAACCGGCTGTTTTTTGTGCGCAATCACTTTGAAGTGCCGGCCCTGGACCTTGCCGACTGGCGGTTGCAGGTCGGCGGCTGCGTGCAGCGGGCGCGGGCCTGGAGCTGGGACGAGTTGACGGCGCTGCCCGAGCGGACGGTCTTTGCCACCGTGGAATGTGCGGGCAACGGCCGGTCGTTCCTGAAGGCGCACGCGCACGGCGTGCAGTGGGGCGCAGGCGCCATCGGCCATGCGGAATGGACCGGCGTGCCCTTGAAGATGGTGCTGGAACAAGCGGGCCTCAAGCCGGGAGCCGTCGAGGTGCTGTGCGAGGGTTGGGACAGCGGCACGGAAGGCGATCATCCGGAGCCCATGCCGTTTGCGCGCAGCTTGCCGCTCGGGAAAGCGCTCGATGCCGATACGCTCCTTGCCTATCGCATGAACGGCGACACGCTGGAGCCGAGCCACGGCTTCCCGCTGCGCCTGTTCGTGCCGGGTTGGTACGGCGTGGCCTCGGTGAAGTGGCTCAAGCGGATCGAAGTGCTCGATCGGCCCTTCCAGGGATACTTCCAGACCACGAAGTATACGATCCAGCAGCAGACGGCCCGGGGAGAGGAAACGGTCGTCGTCGGTCCCATGGCCGTGAAGTCGGAAATCATCCGCCCCAGTCCGGGCGCGGTCCTGGGCCTCGGCACGAATCGCCTGTTCGGCGTCGCCTGGGCGGGGGAGGAGGCGGTCGCCGGGGTCGAGGTGAGTTGCGACCGCGGGCACACCTGGAACCCGGCCGAGCTAATCGGCCCGCGCGCCCCCTATTCCTGGACGATGTGGGAATATCTTTGGGAAGTGGCTGAACCAGGCGATTATGAGCTGCTGGCCCGCGCCACCTCGGCAGGCGGCCGCGTGCAGCCGCTGGATCATGAGGCGCTTCTCGGCGGCTACATGATTCACTTCCTGCGTCCGACCGCCGTGCGCGTGGAAGCCGCCCGCCACAGCGAAGCCCAGGCCAGCGACTGGGAGACGCTGGTGTACGACATGAATGCCTATGCCGAGGAGAACCGGCGCTTGCCGCTGGATGTGGAGCTGGAGTTTGCGGGCGGCGAAGGGATCTAATTGGCATGCAGATGATAAAGATTCAAATCCCGAACAAGGACGAATGCGCCAAGGCGTTTTCAGCTCTCATTCGTCGCGGAACGGTCGATTGCTTCAGGGACAATGTTTTCATCGTTCCAGAGCCGGCACTCGAAGTTCTGCGGGAGCTTGCAGTCAACTATGTCGAGTTACACCGCGGCCCCTTCCATCAAAAGCGCTAGAATGCGTGAAAGGTAGCCATTGCCTGGCTCTCTGGCCATGAACCCGCCGGCTTTCGTAATATAAGAGCAGTTTGCCACTCATTTCACGGATGAGGGATTCGTGATCAGGGACCCACAGGAGACTTGCCATGGCATTTCCGCAACCGTTTCGCGGCAAGATTTATGACGACATCACCCAGTGCATCGGGCATACGCCGCTCATTCGTTTGCGGCGCGTGGTCGGCGATATCAAGGCCACGGTCGTCGCCAAGCCGGAGAGCTTTAATCCGCTGTGGTCGGTCAAGGACCGCATCGGCGTGTCCATGATCGACGCCGGCGAGCGCGACGGCAAAATCAACAAGAACACCACCATCGTCGAGCCGACCAGCGGCAATACCGGCATCGGCCTGGCCTTCACCTGCGCGGCACGGGGCTACAAACTCATCGTCACCATGCCGGAGACCATGAGCCTGGAGCGGCGCCGGCTCCTGAAGGCCTTCGGCGCCGAGGTGGTGCTCACCCCCGGCGACAAGGGCATGAACGGCGCCATCGCCAAGGCCGAGGAGATCCTGAAAAGCACGCCCAATTCCTTCATGCCGCAGCAGTTCAAGAACCCGGCCAATCCCGAGATTCACCGCAAGACCACCGCCGAGGAAATCTGGGCCGATACCGAGGGCAAGGTGGACATCCTGATCTCCGGCGTCGGCACGGGCGGCACCATCACCGGCGTCGGCGAAGTGATCAAGAAGCGCAAGCCCAGCTTCAAGGCCATCGCCGTCGAACCGGTCGCCAGCCCGGTGATCACGCAGAAGATGCAAGGCCAGGAGCTGAAGCCGGGCAAGCACAAGTTGCAAGGCCTGGGCGCCGGCTTTATCCCGGCAATTCTCAATCTCGACGTGGTCGATGAGGTCGTTCAGGTGAAGGATGAGGACGCCTTCGAGATGGGCCGGCGCCTGGCACGCGAGGAAGGCATGCTGTGCGGCATCAGCTCCGGGGCCGCCGTCGTCGCCGCACTCCAGGTGGCGCGCCGGCCGGAGAACGCCGGCAAGCTTCTGGTCGTCGTCCTGCCTGATCTCGGCGAACGCTATCTGAGCACGCCGCTGTATCCGGAATAGTCATTGGTCATTAGTCATTCGTCAAGGTCATTCGCGAATGACTAATGAATGACGAATGACCAATGACCCGTTCAGCAATTCGCCGGCGGCAAGTAGTCTCTCCATCTGCTCGGAACAAAATCGGCCTCCGCTTTTTTCGTCGGCGGCTGAACTTTGATGGGAGGGGCCGTCGGTGCAGTCCGTGGCATGGTTTTGACCGCATTCACCATGGTGAAAATAAAGCCGAAGTAGACCAGCAAGCCCAGGCTGCACAGCGAATCCAATATTGTGCCGATGATGCCGCAGATCCAGCCGGCCTGCGTCAGGCCCATGCCTTCGTCATCCATGACGTTTTCGCGCATTTTGCGCAGGTCTTTCTGTCCCATGACCCAGGCGGCAATGCCGAGCGGCAGACCGATGGGGCCGCAGGAGATGGCGACCAGCACGATGCTGATAATGCCCATCGTCAGGATTAGCACGCCGCGGTGCGGCTCGGCGTCGCGGCGGCCGCGGAAGTCGCGTGCCTCCCAGGGACGATCATCCTCCCCCTCATAGTCCTCCGGCACGGCGCCGCAATAAGGACAGCGTGCCACGTCGCGATCGATCAACTTGTCGCAATCCGGGCAGGGCACGAGCTGCGTCGCCTCTTGCGAGAGCCTGGCCGGCTGGGGCCCCGACGAAGGCGCCGCCGGGATTTCCGGCGTGGGCGACCATACCTTTTCTTCATTCCGTTCTTCCGCCGCGCCGGGCGGGGCCGGATACTCCTGCGTCGGTTGCGTGGCATCGCCGGGCGCATCCAGCTCGAGGTTGAGCGGCGTTGCAGGCCGTGGTGTGACCGGCGGCGTGGCCGAGGACGAGGGCGCCGACTCCGCGGCAGCGCTGGCCTGGAACGTGTAGCCGCACGTCGGGCATTTCACCTGCTTGCCGAGCAGATCGTCCGGGACACGCAGTTTGCGGCTGCAGGATGGACAGTCGATGATCATGAATAAACCCGTGCGACAATAAACCCGTGCGACGCTAAGAGCCTGAAACATGAATGGGACAGGCACGGCGTCCTGCCGAGCCAGTCCCATTTATGTATCAGGCTCTAAAAGAACAAAGGGAATCTCCAGAGCAAAAGTCCCACCTGAGTCACGACGCTCAAGCAAGACAGGAGCGTGCCGATGATACCGCAAACCATGCCGGCCCCGGTCATCGATCTGCCGGCGGGGTCCATAGTATATTCGCGCATTTTGCGCAGATCTTTGTGGCCGATGGTCCAGGCGGGAATGCCCGTGGCCAGGCCGAAAACACCGAATACAGGACCGAAGAAGCAGCAGGCGAAGGCCGGCACGGCGCAAACCAGGCTAATAATGCCCAGGGTAATGACGAGCCCGCCGCGTTCCGGCTCGCAATCGCGGCGAACGGCGCCCGGCCGTTCCCAGGGTTCGCCGCCGGCCTCGTCCTCGAGATATTCGCCGCAATAGCCACAGCGAACGGCATCATCCGGCACCGGCCGGCCGCAAGACGGACAGGGCTCATCGCCGATGCGCCCGGGCGCGAGCCGCGCGGGCGCGGGCTTGCGCGGCTGCGGGAGGGCCGGTTCCGGCAGGACCTCAACGGGCAGCGGCGACTCCGGCGCCAGCCCGGCGGTAAACGTGTGCCCGCAAGTCGGACAGCGGACCTGCCTTCCCAGGAGGTCTTCCGGAAGGTTCAACTTGCGCTGGCAGGATGGGCAATCGATTACCGCCGCCATTGGGAACACTTCTCCGGTCAGCGGAACAGCGCTTGCACTTCCGGACGGAACAAGATGATCAGCGACCAGATGCCAAAGGGGATGCCCAGCACGCAACAGAAACACTCGAGGTTAATCATGGCCAGGAAGCTCCCCATGACCGCCAGCCAGAACATGCGCTGACGGAGCATCTGGATGCCTGCGAGCAGGACAACCAAGCTGAGCAGGGCAAAAACGCCGGATTCAATGACCACCATCTGTGGCGTCATGATTTCCATGGCCTTGCGAAATATCTCCGGCATGTCCTGACCCGGCGGCTGCGGTGGCATGACCTGGGTAATGACGATGCGCAACAGGTTGCCCAGTATTCCCAGGGCGCCGGCTGCCGTCAAGCAAATGGCCGGCGGCAACAGCAGCCGGCGCGCCCGTTCCGGATCTGCCCGATCATAATCCCATGGCTCGCCGCGTTCCAGCCGGCGGCGATGCTCGTCATAGGGATATTCGTAGGGATCTCTCTTCCCTTCCTCGGGTCGCGGCGCGGGCGGCCCTTCGGAACCCACCGGCACGGGGGCAAGCTGTGCCTCGGTGCCGCCCATCGGCACCGTGAAGATGAGCCCGCACGCCGGACATTTCACCGGCCGGCCCAGCAGCTCCTCGGTGACGCGCAACTGGCGTTGACACTGCGGGCAGTTGAGAATGACTTCTGGCATGTTGCGGCTTATCACCTCAAAGCACGGTTCGTGATACTGTTGCGTGTCTGTACCAGTACGACAATGAACCAGATGAAGGAAATCACGCCGAGAATAGCGTCAACACATGTTAGGCAGCCCACAACATATGTTCCTGCCCCAGGACCCGCTGCTCCGGGAACCGGTACCTTGCCTTGCCCAGGCACGACTGCGGCGCCGCCAAGTGCCGCGAAACCAATGATCAATGCCAGCACGAAGATGATAACCCAGCCAATGACGGAGGCAACATACACGATAGTAAGATTTCGGGCACTGCCTTCCAGCGACCAATCCTTGAGGCATTTGGCCACGGCGCGCAAAAAGAACAGAAAGACAATGTTCGCAGCTTGCAACGCCAGTGCGGCGAAGATCATCACGAAAATGCCGAATGGCCCGAGAAGCAAACCGCCGCCATAGAGAACGATCCCTCCCCCGGTCAGGACGAGGGTCGTCGTGGCGAGTGTCTTGGCGTTGAATTTCGAGGGTGCGAACAAGCAGAATACTTCACCGGTGATGACAAGCGCCCCAGCCGATAGGAACATGATCACGACGAGGACCAAGAACGCCAGTGCTCCACCCACCGCCCGCCCGGCAGCGGCTTGCGCTTGACCAGGACCGCCCTGGACAGCACCGAGCATTGTCCCAAAGAGCGCCAGTGTGCCGATGATATGAACGATCGCAGCGAAAATCAGCAGGCATATGGCGACGAGCATAAGCGTGACGCCCGTCCTTACTTTCTGCCAATCGGCCCGTTTGCCGCGCCGGGGCCGATCGTCCTCTTCCTCCTCGGCGTATTCTTCGGCAAGCGGCCGGCGCCGGCGACGCGGCCGAGTCTCCTCATCCTCCTCCTGCATCTCCTCTTCGTCCTCATCCTCAGGCGGCGGCGCGGGACGCCGGCGCGGCCTGGACGGAGGCTCTTCAATTCCTTCGTCTTCAGGGGGCGGCAATGCCGGCGGCTTGCGGCGGACGGCCTTCGGGGGCTCTTCTTCCTCGAGCAGCGGGGCGGTGGGCAGGTCTTCTTCCGCGGCAGCGGCGACGAAGGTCTTGCTGCAGGAAGGGCATTTCACCTTCTTGCCGATCAAGTTGTCGGGCACGCGCAACTTGCGGTCACAGCTCGGACATTGAATTAGCTCGGGCATTAGGTCCTCGGAGTGGGCTCGCTCATTGCAGTCCATCAAGCGTTTTCAAAATTGCGCCATCATCCAACCCAGAACCACTAGCCAGGTCGCGCTCAGGGCGGTGCCGATGATACCGCATGTCGTGCCGTCCTTGGTGTGGGCGTAGCCGGACGGGTCCATGGCGTTCTGTCTTATCTTCGCCAGGTCCTTCCTCCCCATCACCCAGGCCGCGATGCCGAACGGCAGACCCAGGCCGCCCAGGCAAACGGCGAGAATTCCCAGGGCGAGGATGAGCCGGCCGCGGTCCGGTTCAAAGTCGAGCCGCCGCGGTGGGAAAGGCTCCCGTTCATCCCACCCCAACTCGCCGTCGCCGTCCATGAACATGCCGCAAGCATGACAGCGCTCCGCGCCCAAGAATACCTTGACCCGGCAACGCGGACAAACCGACGCAGGCGGTCGCGGCTCGGCGTCCAAGGCGTCGGGCCTCGGCGCCAGGGGAATCAGCCGCAGAGGCGGTGGAGGCGGCGGCACTTGCTGCACGCGTTGCGTAAGCTGATCCGTCAGGGAGAGGTTGATCGGTACGACTTCTATGTTCGCATCCTGCGTGTGCATCGCGGCCGGCTCTGGCGGTGGCGCTTGCCGGCGCGACGGTATCTCGTTTTGCGCGGGGGTAGGCACAGTCTCGCCGCAGGTCGGGCAGTGCGTTTGCGGTCCCCATAAGCCCTCCGCCAAGCTCAAGGAGCGCTTGCACTTCGGGCATTGCAGCACATCGAGCATAGGATGAGTTTAGCTGGAGAGACGTGCGGTGTGAAGGGGCGAGGATTTTACGGGTTAGGGTCATTGGTCATTGGTCATTCGTCATTCGCAAATGACGAATGACATGACGAGTGATCACCTAATTCGGCAGTGGACTGCAAGGGTGAGTGCAGGGAAGTCCTTTTGGATCGGCACAGGGCTCGGGAAGATGCGGCGGGGATTCGACGCCGAGGTAGAGGTCGTCGATTTGCAGGAGATTGGCCAGATCCGCCACGGCTTGCCATTGTGCTGTCAGAAGCGCTGAGTAAGTCGCGATCGCTGTCGAGTAAAGCTGCTGGTGGGTGACGATGTCGAGGGATGCAATGGAGCTTATATCGGGAGCGTTCGTCGCTGGCCCTGGTTGCGCCTGGCCGCCCAGACGCAACGCGGCCCGGCTATAAACCAGGCCAAGATCCGGCAGCACCCGGTCGCGATAATATTCGACCTGGGCCTTGTTGCTGGCATAGCGGTCGTAGGCGTCGGCGACATTGCCGGTCAGGGTGTTGCGAGCGCGATGCTCTTCTTCGACGGCCCGCAAGAGAGCGGCCTGGGCCTGGCGGATGGCGCCGCGATTCTGGTCCCAGAGGGGGATGGCGAAGCCGGCGGTGATGTCGTGCTCAAAGCCGAACGGCGGCGTGGTGAAGTCCTTGTGCACGGCCACGCGCAGGTCGAGGTCGGGATACGGCATGATCTGGGCCGTGCGCAAGTCATAGCGGGCTTTTTGCAGCGTGTTCCGGGCCGTGTGAATATCGGTATGCCATTTCAGGACGCGCTCCAGGACATCATCGTAGTTGAAGACCGGCACCGGCATGTCCGCGGAACCGGCCACTTCGGTGAGCGGCATCTTGCCTTCCAGACCCAGAACGGCGACGAGCTGCCGCCAAACGCCCAGGTAGTGATTGCGGGCGGCGACCTGCAAACCCCGCGCCTGGTAGCTGAAGGCTAGCAGTTGCATGGGCTCATACGGGGCCAGCTGGCCGCCCATGCGCTGATCGACGAAAACTCCATAAAGACGCTCGGTAAACTCCGCCAGGGCATCATTGAGCTGGAGATTCCCCCTGGCAACCAGCAGGGCGAAGTAATTCGAGCGCACCTGCGTCA
Organism: Gemmataceae bacterium; assembly: GCA_035939715.1. Taxonomy (GTDB): domain Bacteria; phylum Planctomycetota; class Planctomycetia; order Gemmatales; family Gemmataceae; genus DASZFN01. The sequence continues at coordinate 13,672 of DASZFN010000661.1, forward strand.
TCAGGTCCGTCTGGGCGCGACGCAGAGCCAACTGGGCATTGAGCAAACTCATGAGCGCGGAGGCCTGTGCCGTCTTCAGTTTGCCGGCGGTCTTGATGATTTGCTCGACGAAGATCCCCTGAAAGCCGGCGGTGCCGCCGGTATTGACGTTGCTCGAATCGTAACCAAAGCTGGGGTTGGGATAAGCGCCGGCCTGCTTGGCGGCGCCCTCCGCCGCCTCCACGTCCGCAGTCGCCTGGCGAAGCAAAGGACTATTGCTCATGGCCAGCTGCTGCAGTTCGGACAGGGTCAGCGGGTGGCCAAACGGACCCGGCCCCGGCTTCGGCAGTGGCGGCAAGGCTGGCAGGGCTGGATAATTTCGGGCGCGATAGGCTTGCTTCTGCTCCTCGGTCGCGTCCCGGGGCAATG
>DASZFN010000662.1:0-1609 GCA_035939715.1 Gemmataceae bacterium
TGGCGCTCAAATGGCGCGTTACGCGGACAAAGCACGTACTGCGTCGCAAGAGCCGCTTTGTCTGCACAACGCGATAGTGTACACTTGTACAAAACGCAAAGTCAAGCAGCTATTAGGTTTTTGTTGGCCCCCCAACCCGCGGGCGTTAATATCAAGAAAGTTCCTGCGCAATCCCAATGGTTCGGCGTCTTTTCTTGAGGATGTGTAACATGCGTTTCATCGTCACGGTCGGCTTGGCATTGGGTCTTTTCCTGACGACGCCCTTGAAGACACACACGTTCGCTTCCGGCAAGGGCTGTGTGTCGAGCACCTGCCGAACTAGTAGGGCGTCAGTTTCCACTTGCGGAGTCGGCTTGATTCGGTTCTTCTGAGCGGAATGGGAGGGATTCCGCCATGAAGAAGTATGTTGTCACGCTGACCGCTGAGGAACGGCACGACCTGTCCGGCCTCATCACCGCTGGCAAGGGCGCCGCCGCGAAGCTGGCCCACGCCCGCATCCTGCTCAAGGCCGACGCCGCCCCCGGCGGCCCCGCCTGGCCCGACGAGCGCATCGCCGACGCCGTCGAGGTCAGCCGCGCCACCGTCGAGCGCGTCCGCCAGCGGTTCGTCGAACAGGGGCTGCAAGCCGCCCTGGTCCGCAAGCAGCCGGACCGCCCCAACCGCCAACCCGTCCTGGACGGCGCCGCCGAAGCCCGGCTGATCGCCCTGGCCTGTTCGCAGCCGCCCGCCGGCCGCGCCGCCTGGACGCTACGGCTGCTGGCGGACAAGCTGGTCGAACTGGACGTGGTCGGGTACATCTGCCACGAGACGGTGCGCCAGGTGCTTAAAAAAACGAGCTTAAGCCGCACCTGAAGGAGCAGTGGTGCATCCCGCCGGAGGCGGATGCCGACTTCGTCTGCGCTATGGAGGACGTCCTGGAGGTCTACCACCGCCCCTTTGATCCTCAGCGCCCGGTCATCTGCCTGGACGAGGCCAGCAAGCAACTGATCGGCGAGACCCGGACGCCCTTGCCGCCCGAGCCGGGGCAGCCGGAGCGGTTCGACTACGAGTACGTCCGCAACGGCACGGCCAACTTGTTCCTGGTAACGGAGCCGCTGGCGGGTTGGCGGCACGTCGCGGTGACCCAGCGGCGCACGGCGGTTGATTTCGCCCGGCTGCTGCAGTGGCTGGCGGACGACCTGCTGGCGGAGGCGAAGAAGATCGTACTGGTCATGGATAACCTGAACACGCACAAGATGGCCTCCCTGTATCAAGCCTTCGCGCCGGCCGAGGCCCGGCGGCTGCTGGGGCGGTTCGAGGTGCACCACACGCCCAAGCACGGCAGCTGGCTCAACATCGCGGAGATCGAGTTGAGCGCGCTGAGCGGCCAGTGCCTGGCCCGGCGCATCGAAGACCGGGCGACGTTGGAACGGGAGGTAGCGGCCTGGCAGATCGACCGCGACGAGCGTTGCGTCGCGGTCGATTGGCAATTCACCGCCAAGGATGCCCGCATCCGACTACGAAGGCTCTACCCCTCATTCCAAACTTGACACCCTACTAGCTGGTTCTTGAACAGCCCTCAAGGACAGTCCTCGGGCAGGGAGGACGACCTGCGCGTGCGTCCGGAGGA
>DASZFN010000663.1:0-4015 GCA_035939715.1 Gemmataceae bacterium
TGAATCTGCTGAAACGCCCACGGCAAGATGAGCCCGGCTGCGCCGATCAGCGCCTCCAGGCAGGCATAAATCCGGAGCGGCCGCGCCGTGCGATCGGCGCGGCGGCCAAACAGGAATCCGCCCAGGGCCAGCCCGCCCATGAATGCCGCAAGCACGGCACTGACCGAGAGCGTGCTCACGCCGAATACCAGATTGAGGAGGCGTTGCCAGACCAACTCATAGATCAGCGCGCTCGCCCCGCTCAGGAAAAACAGCGCGCAGAGCGACAGGCGATGCAGGAAGTCCCTTGCGTGAGAAGCGGTCATAATCCTCACCATCGTCAAATCCGTTACACTTCCTAAACTCCGCCTCCGGCTTTTTACGGCCACTATCAGCCAACATGGTAATCCGTACCGCCCCGACCATTTGCAGCGACGAAAGGCATGGCGCGCGACTTTCCTGCCATGCCGCTTGCAGTGTGTGAAGATTTATTCAATAGAACCTTCTTGCCCGGTTTGTCCGGATTATCCGGATGATCGTCCCGATGCAAAGAAGCAGCGTCTCAAAGTCCCACGGCGGCCAGGCTGGGATGCCGGTGTCGCCGACGGCGTTTTCTGTGAAGAGGAGTAGCAACGCATGAAGCGTATTCTTTGTCTGTCCGCGCTGACGCTCGTGGGGCTGGCCTCGTCAGCCCTGGGCGGCGGCCACGTCGCCTGTTGGAACTGCGGCATTCATTGCATCTGCCCGCCGGAAGAGTGTCCCGACTGTAGTAACCCCTGCGACCGGTGGTTTCACCATTGCTCGTGCCGCAAGTCCGAGCAGGCGCGCAAGTATATAGACCAGCTTTCCGGCGAGTGCTGCTGCGACCGCATCAAGGCGGCCCACCACCTGGGCAGCCGTCTGCATGCCGATTTTTGCTGTGATCCTGAGGTCCTGACCGCGCTCGTGCACGCCTTGCAATGTGACTCGTGCTGGGAAGTGCGCGCCACGGCGGCCTGGAGCATCGCCTACCAGGGCGCACGCACGGATCAGGGCGTCATGGCTCTCTACCTGGCAAGCCTGATTGACCCGCACTACATGGTGCGCGACGCGGCGAACGACGCGCTGGGTGTACTCCTGGTCTGCCGGAGTGCCTGCTTCAAAGATGTCTTCGCCGCCGCGGACGCGCTGGCCAAGCAGCTCAAGGGCAAATACAGACCGGGCGGACCGGATTGTGCGATCCTGTTTGATACCTGCCAATCCTTCCACGGCGTCCATCCCGCACCTGTGCCCCCGGGGAAGCCCGAGAAGATCCCGGCGCCTCTGCCCAAGGGCGAGGCTCTTCTGTCAGCGCCGCCGATTGGCAATGTGCCAATGCAGAATTGATGAGGGCCACAATCGTGAATCGCAGGAGGCGATGGACAGGGCAGTCCTCAGCCGCGGAGCGGCGCCAGTCGATAGCCAGGTGGCGTAAGCCCCTGGGTCGAGTCGCCCACCCTCCTTTCGAGCCCCGGAAGGGGCGGCAGCGCGCATCGCAGTAGCTTCTGTCGCCCCGCCGGGGCTCGTTCTATTTGTGACTGTCGTGTGACCAGGGGCTTACGCCGCCTGGCTATCGACTGCCGCCCTTCCAGGGCTCGCCCACGGCGTCCTTGCGGCGAGATGCGACTTTGACGACTAAATCACCCTTGCCGACTCTACCGCCCCCACGCTACCGCTCTTTGACTATTTGCCTGCCTTTTGTGCCTTTCTTCATAAAACCTATTCTCCTCATTTACCGAATGTAGTGGAGGAACGAACGGGCCGTTGCCCGCGCCGCGCCTCGGCAGGAAGCTGAAGCCACGCACGCGCAAGAACAGCCGGCAGTGATTATCCACGCCCTCAAGCAAAACCCACCTACAGGGAGGTAGGACCCCAATGATCTCTCAATGGCTCAAGCGGATTCCAAGGTACGCGCTGGGCGTGTGCGCGGCCCTGCTTGTCAGTGCCGGCATAACACGCGCCGGCGATAAAGACGCGGATCTGCGCGCCCTGGTCGAGCAGCAGAGCAAACAGATCCAGGCGCTCAAGGAAAAGCTGGACACCGTCGCCAACGCGCCCACCAGGACCAGCACGGCAGACCCGACCGCCGCCGTGGACTCCGACGCAGTCAAGAAGATCGTCGCCGATTACCTCAAGGAAAATCCCGGCGCCGGTATGCCGCCCGGCGTGCAGACCGGCTACAGTACCTCGACAGGCTTCGTGATCCGCAGCGCTCCCGATCCCAAGTACGTCAAATGGGACGACGACTGCAAAATTCCGTTTGAGCTGCGCTTCCGTGGCCGTATTCAGCTTGACTATTACGGCTACAAGATCACCGACCGCGACAACCATGAGACCAACCGCCTCGCCACGGCCAATGCGAATGAAGCGCGCCTGGCGGACGAATCTCAGCTGGAAATCAAGCGCACGCGTTTGCAGTTCTTCGGCACCGCCTTCGACCCGAACTTGCGATACTGGATAGAACTGGACGGTAACACGCGCGGCCTGGGCGGCGTGCAAAACAACAGGGTCATCCAGACCGCGGGCGCCTTCGATCCGAACACCTCACCGGTATCCCCCATCGGCGGCGGCGTGACCGTCGACCACGCGGTGCGGCTGTTCTCCGCGTATGTCGCCTATGACTTCCACGGCTGTGCGTCCGAAAAGGGCTGCGGCCGGGATTGCCCAGAAGGCAGCTTCAAGTATGCACCGACCTACACGGTCATCATCGGTAAATACAAGCCGTTCTTCAGCTTCGAAGAATACATGGGCAGCGGTAATCAGCAGTTTGTGGAATACGCCATGACGGAATGGTTCTTCGACGCCGATGACGATAACCTGCAAACGCAGGCCGGCATCCAGGTCAAGACCATGGAAGACCGCTTCTTCCTGCAAGCGTCCATCAGCAACGGCAACGAGTCGCAATTCCCCAATGTTCAGATGGACAACCTGCCCGGTTTCAATGGAGGCTTCTGGTACGATTTCGGCGGCACGTTCAATCGCGAGCGCGGCCGCTGGGATCTGTTCGGTGATTGCATCTCCGACATCGACTATAGCTGCCATCCGGTGGTCCGCGTCGGTGGCGCCGCCAACATCGTGCCGATGAACCGCCGCAGCCTCTACGGCGACGACGAGCAAAGCCGCGTCTTCGTCATGCCTGCCGGTCCCGGCGGCACCCGCCTCATCAACATGCTCAGCGGCGACGCCACGACGCCCAACGGCGCGCATGCAGTCGATGAATTCGATGAATATACCTACGAAGCCTTCATCGCCGGCAAGTACAAGGGCTTTAGCTTCCTGAACGATTGGTTCGTGCACGATCTGAATAATTTCCGGACCACGCCCAATGGCCGGGGCAACATCATCTACCAGGACACGCTCGGGGCCGGCGGCGCGGCGCGCAATGCCCTCTTCCCCACGCATGGCCTGATGGATTACGGCTTCAACCTTCAGGTCGGCTACTTTATCGTTCCCAAGAAGATCGAAATCGCCGCCCGCTGGTCGTGGATTCGCGGCGAGAGCGGCGACATCAACGGCAACGGCCACATTACCCCCGTCATGGTGCCGGGCGTCGGCGTCGTGGACCGTGTGGACGGCGCCTTCCGCCAGTTCCACGAAGCCAACGAGTATGCCATCGGCTTCAATTACTACTGGAAGCGGCAACTGCTCAAATGGCAGACCGACTTCAGCATCTATGAAGGCGGCAACCCGGCGGGCGGCGGCGTGTCCCCGGCCGGCTTCCTCGCCGGTTCCGACGGCTGGATGATCCGCACGCAGATCCAGATGGCGTTCTAGAGGATGCTCCTTTGGAGTTCTCCTACCGGCGGGGCCGGCTCACCTGAGCTGGCCCCGTTTTCGTTTCAACAGTCATTAGTCATTGGTCATTAGTCATTCGCGAAGCCGAATGATTAATGACCAATGACTAATGACTCCGCTTGAGCTTGCAGGCGTGTTTACGGACGTTTGCCGACCTGTTGCTTGATGTGATGCGCCTTGTTAATCGCCAGGTCTGTCAGAACAACCGTACGGCGGTCTTTGC
>DASZFN010000664.1:0-2580 GCA_035939715.1 Gemmataceae bacterium
GAGGAAATGCCTGGTCCCCCAACGATCGAGCGCCTGGGCGACTTCCGCATCCTTCGTGAGATCGGTCGGGGCGGCATGGGGGTGGTTTATGAGGCGGTCCAGGAGTCGCTCGGCCGTCATGTGGCTCTGAAGGTCCTGCCCTATCAGCGGCTGGCGAATGCCCAGTCGATCGAGCGTTTTCGCCGCGAGGCCCGCGCCGCCGCCAAGCTGCACCACACCAACATCGTGCCGGTCTTCGGCGTCGGCGAGCACGACGGCATGCCGTACTACGCGATGCAATTCATTCACGGCCAGGGATTGGAAACGGTTCTGGAGGAAGTAAGGCGGCTGCGCGCTGCCCAGGCCAAACTTCCCGTCGCGCCATTCGACGCCGCCCCGGAAATGGGAGTGACCGTCGCGCAGGGACTCCTGACCGGCCGCTTCGCCACGGTTTCCCTCGACGGGGCGCTTGAAGCGGATTCCCGCGCTCCTGTTGCCGGCGTGTCCAGTCAGTCGGATCGTCGCGGGGAAGGCAGCAATGCCAGTTCCGCCGGCAGCCGTTCTTCTACACGACCCGATGCGGAGTACTATCGCAGCGTCGCCCGCATCGGCGTCCAGTTGGCCGACGCGCTCGCGTATGCCCATCAGCAAGGCGTGTTGCACAGGGACGTCAAGCCTTCCAACTTGCTCCTCGATACGCAAGGCGCTGTGTGGATAACCGATTTCGGCCTGGCCAAGGATGACAGCAACATCGATCTGACCGAGCCGGGCGACATCGTCGGCACGATCCGGTACATGGCGCCCGAACGCTTTCATGGCAAAAGCGATGCCCGCAGCGATGTCTATGCGGCCGGCATGACCCTGTATGAACTGCTCACGCTGGAGCCGGCCTTCAAGGGCTACAACAAGGCTTCCCTGATCAGCAGCATTTCCAGGGACGAGCCGCCGCGGCCGCGTAAGCTCGACGCTTTTATTCCGCGCGACCTGGAAACCATTGTGCTCAAGGCCCTGGCCAAGGACCCCGCGGCCCGCTACCCCAGCGCTGATGAATTCGCCGCCGACCTGCGGCGCTTTCTCGCCGATCGTCCGGTGCGCGCGCGGCGGATTTCGACGGGCGAACGATTCATTCGCTGGTATCGGCGCAATCTGGCCGTTGCTGTCCTGACCACGACGATCGCGGTGCTTCTGGTGCTGACCGCGCTGGGAGCATCGGTATCGGCTTTTTTGCTGGGGCGAGGCCGGGAAAATGCCTTGGCCAATCTGCGCCGCGCGCAATCGGCGGAACTTGCCCGCACCAGACAGTTGGCCCAGTCGCTTTTGGAAGAAGGCCGGGCCCGCCGCTACAGTCGCCGCGAAGGGCAGCGCGTCAAGGCCCTGGAGGCATTGGGCGAATCCTTGAAGATTACCCGTGCCATGCCGGCCGCGGAGCAACGTCTGGCGGAGCTGCGCGACGAGGTCATCGGCGCCCTGACCCAGCACGACCTGTATGTCGAGCGGCAATGGGAAGGTATAGTGCCGCGGACAACCCACGTTGTTTTTGACGGCGATCTGGCCCATTACGCCCGCCGCGACCAGGCGGAGTTCGTGAGCGTGCGCCGCGTGGACGATGATCGAGAACTTTTCCAGCTTGGCCGGTGCCGGAGGCCGGATGTTTTCTGCTTCAGTCCGGATGGCCGCTATTTTGCCGTCACGATTGGGCCGGGCCTGGTAAGGATCTGGCAAACAGAGCCGAAAGCGTTGGTCTTTGACGGATCGCCGTACAAAAGCGCCCTGCGCGGCGAGTTCACGGCGGACAGCCGGCGCTTTATCTGCGCGCGCGGCGACGGCTCGCTCTTGATCGTGGACCTCGAAGCCATGCGCTCGTTCAACTGGGAGACCATGGGCAAGAATGCAGCCAGCCCCTATCAATGGTTCATCAGCCTGGTTCCAGGCGTTCGCTGGTTAGCGCCGGTTGACTCCGGGTGCGACGGCCTGGCCTGTCATCCCGACGGCCGCCAGGTTGCCATTGCCAGCGGCACCACGGTTCGGGTGCGCGACCTCGATTCGGGTCAAGTAACTTTCACGTTGACGCATAAGAAACGCATCGCGAACCTGGCCTGGCACCCGCGCGGCACCTGGCTGGCAGGCGCCTGCAATGACGATCGTGCCGTCTATGTTTGGGACGTCACGACCGGCAAACGTTGGGCCACGCTCGAAGGCTTCGGCAATGCCGGGCTGATGGTCGCCTTCAGCCCCGACGGTGAATTGCTGGCCGCCAACGCCTGGGATAGCCGACTACGTCTGTGGAACATCCGCACCGGCGCGGAAGTATTGCGCATCACTTCCGGCCAGGCCGATTTGCGTTTCAACCGCGACGGCCGCCGCCTGGCGGGATATGCACTAGGCAAGACACTCGGCATATTGCGCGTCGTAGGCGGCCAGGAGTATCGGACTCTTTCGGCCGGACCGGCCGAGATCACCAAGGAGTTCGAGGACGGCGCGGTCAGCCCGGATGGGCGTCTCCTCGCGGTCGGCATGCCCGACGGGGTCCGCATCTGGAGTCTGGGCACAGGGCTGGAAGCTGCTTATGTGCCGACCGGAGCCAGAACGCCGGGCGCGCTG
>DASZFN010000665.1:0-16266 GCA_035939715.1 Gemmataceae bacterium
AGATTCCAGCAAAATCAGGCGCGGCCGCGCGTGGAGTTGCTCGAAGACCGAACCCTATTGTCCACGACATACCTGGTGACCAACGCCAACGACATCGGCCCGGGCTCGCTCAGGCAAGCGATCGCCCAGGCCGACACTGCTGCCACGGGCACTGTGGCCAACCCGGATCGAATTCAATTCGACATAGGCTCCGGTGGACCTCAAATCATCTCACCTCAGTTTTCATTACCCGAAATTACGGAGCCAATGGTCATCGACGCCACGACACAAGCTAGTTATGCTGGGGTCCCACTCATCGTGCTCGATGGCCCTACGGCTGTAGCCAATTCATTAAGCGGGGCCGATGGCTTCGACCTCGCAAGCACTGCAACCGGCAGTAGTGTGAAAGGCTTCGTGATCCAGCATTTCTCGAATGGCATCTCGATCTTCGGGAGCAACAACGTTATCGCGAACAACAGCATCGGATTGAATGGAGTGGACCCCAGCGCAGGCGTAATTCCCGGCAATGCAGGATACGGTATCGGGATTCTTGGCGGCGGCAACAACCTGATCGAAAGCAACTTTATTGGAGTGGATCCCACCGGCAGCGGAGTGGCCGGCAACGCCGGGGACGGCATCGCCCTCGACAACAGTTCCAACAACACCATCGGCGGCACCGCGGCCGGGGCTGGCAACGTCATTTCCGGCAATGGCGGCAACGGCATTAATATCGAGGGCCCCTTTAGCACCGGCAACGTGGTGGCCGGTAACTTTGTCGGAACCGATGCTACGGGCACTAAGGCGCTGGGCGCTTCCCTGGCCTACGGGTTCCGCGGCGGGATCGGACAGAATGCCAACGCCGCGCTCAACATCCCCCAACTGAACACGAACCCCGGGGCTGCCACGACTGTTTCGTTCTGGATGGACTGGAACGGCATGGACGCCAACAGGGGCATTATTCCGATTGGGTTTGCTGACTACGTCCTTCTAATACATGCAAATTTCGGGGCGAGCCCTGCCGTGTATTTCAACATCGCCGCCGCCGACGTTAGCTTTGGGCTTCAAGATGTGGCCCCGATCAACGGTCTCGCCGGCCAATGGCACTTGATCACCGCGGTTTTTGTCAACAGTAATATGGCTCAGGACCAGCTGTGGATCGATGGCGTCCAGCAAACTCTCCAACAAGTAGACACGCTCGCACCTGTCAGCGTTAGCACCTCAGCCTACATCGGGAGCTATGGGGGAGACCCAAACCACAGTTTCGACGGTGCCTTGGACCATGTGGCGTTCTTTAACCAGCAGTTGACGCCCGCACAGATTCAAGCCGAGTACGCGGCCAGTCTTAATGGCACCATGAGCTCCACCATCCTAGGCCAGGGGCCGGTCGCCTATTACCCGCTCAATGAGACGAGCGGCACCGTGGCGCACGACGCCTCGGGCAACGGCAACGATGGCACTACCAACGCCAGCTATGTCACCGTGGGTATTCCTGGCGGTCCGACAGGCAATCAGCGCGCGGGCGTGGCCATCACCGGCGGCGCCTCTGGCAACACCGTCGGCGGCACGGTGGCCGGGGCCCGCAACGTCATCAGCGGCAACGGCAGTTATGGGGTGGACATCAGCGACAGCGGCACCTCGAACAACGTGGTCGAGAATAATTTAGTCGGCGTTGGTGCCAATGGTTCGAACGCGGTAGCCAACACCAACGCTGGCGTCCTGGTAGTGAACGGCGCGACGAGCAACATCATCGGAGATGTAACCGGCGGGACGCGGAACATCATCAGTGGTAACCGCAACAACGGTGTCGAGATCAGCGGCAGCGGATCGTCGGGCAACGAGGTCGCCGGTAACATTATCGGCCTGGACGTCAGCGGGGCCAACGAAGTGGGCAACCAGGGTGCAGGAGTGGTGGTCGATAGCGGCGCATCTGGGAATACCATTGGCGGTCTAACAAGCACCCCAGGCGCGGGGGCTGGAAATGTCATCAGCGGCAACAACTTCTTCTACAGTCCATTCATCAATGAATGGTCGACCTACGGCGTGGCGATTACCGGGACTGGCATTTACTCGGACCAAAGGGTTCTTGGTAGCTGTACCGCCAACCTGGTCGATGGCAACATCATTGGACTCGATGGGACCGGAACCAAAGCTTATGATGCGAACGGTCAATTCCTTGGTAATGAAAACGGTGTTCTGCTCGAGTTCGCGTCGAATAGCACGATCGGCGGGACCATTGCCGGGGCGCGAAACATCATCAGCAACAACAACGGAAGCCTCGGCAACGGCGACGGAGAAGGCATCCAATTGGCCAGTGCCTCTGGGAACCTGATCTCCGGCAACTACATTGGTACGGACATCACCGGGACGGTCGCTCACGGCAATGGACACGATGGCGGAATATTGATCTATCCTGGGAATAACAGCAACAACACCATCGGCGGGACCAGCGCCGCCGCGCGTAACGTCATTAGCGGCAATGTCGGCGGTGGGATTGTTTCGATTAATCTAGCCAGCAATGGCAACCAGATCGAGGGCAATTATATCGGAACCGATGTGACAGGCGATGTGGCCTTGCCTAATTCTGGGGCCGGCGTCTCCCTCTCAGGCACCGGCAACACCGTCGGCGGCACGACCCCCGGCGCCGGCAACATCATTGCGGCAAACGACGGTGGAGTGGCAATTTCGGCGGGACATGGCAACCTGGTGCAAGGGAACATCATCGGCCGGGGCGCCAACGGCACTCCTCTGCCCAATTCCGCCGACGGTGTGGCGATTTATGGAGGGCCGGCCACTTCAAACAACGTCATTGGCGGCACGGCAGTTGGTGCGGGGAACGTCATCTTCGGCAGCCGCGGGTACGGGGTATTCATCGAGGATTTGGTCACAAGTAACCTCGTTAGCGGGAACCAGATCGAGGGCAACGCAGCAGCCGGCGTGCGGATCGATAGTGCCGCCGCGAATAATACCATCGGCGGCACCACCGCCGGGTCCGGCAACCTCATTTCCGGCAACGCCGGTCCAGGAGTCCTCATCTCGGATAGCGGTACTTCGGGCAACGTGATCCAAGCCAATTTCATCGGCACCGACGCCAGCGGTGCGACGAACCTCGGGAACGCCGGTCCCGGAGTGCTGATCGAGAATGGTGCCACGAACAACATCGTCGGCACCATAGCTGCGGGCGCCGGCAACACGATCGCCTTCAACGTAGTGGGAGGCGTCGTGGTGCAGGACACCAGCACGACCGGCAACGCCATTCGCGGCAACGCCATCCACGATAACACCGCCATCGGCATCGGCCTCGGCGGCACCATCTTCGTCGCCAATGATTCGCAGGGCCACGCCGGCCCCAACCTGTTCCAGGATTACCCGGTCTTGGAAAAGGCCACGATCAGCGTCGCCGGCCACCTCGTGGTGAGCTACTCCGTGCCGGCCGCCGATACCAGCGCGACCTATCCTCTCGCCATCGACTTCTATCTGGCCGATGCCACCGGCCAGGGCAAAACCTACCTCGCCTCCGACACCTATTCGGCAACCGGCCTGGCCAGCGTAGACCTCGGCAGCGCCGCAGCGCTGGGAGTGGTTGTGGGCGAGTCACTTGTAGCCACGGCTGCCGATGCCGCCGGCAACACCTCCGAGTTTTCTCCACTAACCGGCAACGCGGTAGTCACGATTAGCCCATCGATTCTCGTTCTGGACCCCACCGCCAGTGGGGCCCTAAGCCTCTCGGGCAATGCGAGCATTCGCATCCCGGGCATCATCGTGGTGGACTCGAACTCGAAGACCGCCCTGACCGAGAGCGGCAATGCCCAGGTCACGGCCGCCAGCATCCAGGTCGTCGGCGGCGTGAGCACGACCGGCAATGCGACCCTCAGCCCCGCGGCGACGGCGGGGGTTGCGTCCGTCCCCGATCCGCTCGCTTCCCTGTCCGGGCCGAACACCGCGGGGTTCACCAACTACGGGTCCGCCAGCTACAGTGCAGGATCGCACACGCTCCAGCCGGGTATCTACAGCCAGATCAATGCCTCCGGCAACGCCAGTCTGACGCTCAGTCCCGGTCTGTACGTCATCGAAGGCGGCGGCTTCACAGTAACGGGCAATGCCAGTATCGGCGGCAGCGGCGTCACCATCTACAACACCGGCAGTAACTATCCTAACGCCGGCGGCAGCTTCGCCGGCATCAGTCTCAGTGGCAACGGCACGTTCAGCTTGACCGCGGCCGCGAGTGGAGTTTATGCGGGGATCCTGATCTTCCAGTCGCGGGCCAACACCCGCGCTCTCTCCCTCGGCGGCAATGCCGCGTTTGGACTAACCGGCACGATCTACGCTCCCTCCGCCCAACTGATTATGAGCGGCAATGCGAGCGTAAACGGAGCGCTGATTGTCGATCGATTGACGCTGAGCGGCAATGGCGCCAGTACGCAGGTGGCCGACGGCTCCGCTACCAGTACCCTCGATACCGCCAGCGCCGGCACCCTCCTGGCCGGCAATCTCACTGTCTACGTGAGCGATCCGCGGGGCCTGTTCACCGCCAATGAGCAGGCCCGCCTCCTGGACGCGATCAACGCTTGGAATGCCCTGCTAGTCCCCTACAGTGTCACCATCAGCGAGGTCTCCGATCCCGGCCTGGCCAATGTGGTCATCGACACGGGCCTCAGCAGTGCCGCTGGCTCGGCGACCGATGGCGTGCTCGGTTCGTACAGCAGCACGGGCGAGATTACGATCCTTCAGGGCTGGAACTGGTACGACGGCTCCAACCCCGGCCAGATCGGCGCCAATCAGTACGACTTCCAGACCGTGGTAACGCACGAGCTGGGCCACGCCCTCGGCCTGGGCGGCAGTGCCGATCCGACCTCGCCCATGTACGAGGTCCTGGCCGCCGGCGCGGTCCGGCGCACCCCCGGCATCGCCGACCTCAACATTCCCGAGCCGCCGGATGGGGCCGATCCCGAGCGCGCGGCTTTGCCCGCAACCAATCCAACCTACACCGCCTTTGTCACGGTTCTCGGAGGTCTGCCGGCATCCCAGACAGAGAGCGGCACGCTATTTCCCCTCACTTTTGCAAACACGCCGATTGGCAAGCATCCCGGCAATGAAGTGGACTTCCTCGGTTTCGCGCGGCCGGGTCCCGAGGCATTCGCGCTGGCGTCAGGGTCGAAGGGGACAAGCAGCGGGGTGCCAACGCCGGTCGCCCCCGTGCCCGTTCTCGTGCGCGACACGCTGTTCGCTCGTCTCGCCCGCCAAGTGCCTGGCGTTGGGGAGGCATCGCCAGAGATTCGCCAGCGCGAAGAATCTTTGAACCAAACGGAAACCAACCCGCCGATGATCCACGGTGCTGCGCAGAGCACCCTGCTGGAGGGATGGATGCAGGCCGAGCAGTTCCCGCCAGTGAAGCCCGGAGTCCGCTCGGAGGAGGATTTCGGATCCGGCGACGGCTTGGTCCTCTGCGACGCTTTCGGGGCCGACCTGGCGGCCCTCTGGTTGCTGGCTGGCCTTTACGCAGGAAGTCAGGAGGCGGCCGCGGAGGGGCGGACGCGGCGATTCCTCGCCGCGCGGTAACAACGAGACACGAGCGGAGCCAACTCAGAATGGCGACCGCGCAGGTTGGTTGCCTGCGCGTCCTCGTAAGTCTCTCTTCACCTGCGCCGTGCACCAAAGTGCTTTTTGTAACGGCGGGCAAAGTCCTTGAGGCGCACCGCCAGATTGTCGAGGTCCTCAGAAAACGCGTCGTCCAGGGCGCTCAGATGTGATTTGTTTTGGTCGTAGAGGACGGCTAACTGCTCATGGCGCTCGTCTTGATTCCTGGAGGGTCCGGACGCTCCAAAAATATCCATAGCCCGCGCCAGGGTCTGTTCGGCATGCGTCGCGCCGAGCACACGCAAAGCCTTGAGACTAAGATGTGCCAGGTTACCGGAAGGATTGACGAAATACTGAGCAAAGCCGCCGTTGCGAACCTCGGCGTTGAGCAGCCAGACGCAATAGTACACCTTTTGCGGTTTCGAAAGGCGCCGGAACCCGACCCGCTTCATCCTGTCGAACACGAAGCCTGTGGCATCCTTGACTCCTGCTAGCATCCCCAGAGCCTCGGCCGCGCGCTCACGCACGTGATCGGTATCCCACGCTTGAGCCGCGCGGATGATCTCCTCCGCATCCGGTCCACCGCTTCGCCCGAGATAGGGCCAAACGGTTCAAGTAGATCCGCAAGAGTCTCGAACGGCGTATTATCGTCAAGCGATGACGGCGCTGCGTATAGCGGGCATTCCAAAGGCGCGAATCGTGGAGGGCTTCCAGCACCAGGGGAACCAGGCGCTGTCCAGTCTCCTTCACTTGTTCCTTTGCCGTGCCGTCGAAAGTTCCTTGGGCGGCCGTCTGCGAAGTCCGGGCCGGTCTGCACCGCAGGGCTTCCAGCGCGAACTGCGACCAGCTCTCGAAGTCGTCACACTGGGCATGCAATTCTTGAATTGAGGAAGACCCGGTCTGCGTCAGGGCCTGCTCGCGGCGTGTCACCTTCGGCTCGTGCAGATCGAAGACGTGCACGATACCCAGATACACCTGGAGCGGTGTTAACCGCCCTTTGAGCCACGCGTGTGTAGTCCTGCGCCCGGAAGAACTCAGGAGCCGGAGTGGGGACTATTTTCCACTTCCGGCCTCCGACTTGTGACCTCTGACCTCTGATTGGCGCCGCGCCGGTCGCCCAGCCACTGGATCACGTAGAAGAAGACCGGCGTCAGGAAGATGCCGAACAGCGTTACGCCGAGCATGCCACTGAACACGGCCAGGCCCAGCGAGCGGCGCATCTCGGCGCCGGCGCCCACGGCGATCACCAGGGGCACGACGCCGAAGATGAAGGCGAACGAGGTCATCAGGATCGGCCGTAGCCGCAGCCGCACCGCTTCCAGCGTCGCCTGCCGCGGGTCCACGCCGGACTCGCGCTGCTGCTTGGCGAACTCGACGATGAGAATGGCGTTCTTGCTGGCCAGGCCGACCAGCACCACGAAACCGATCTGCGTGAAGATGTTCACCTCCATGTGCGCCAGACCGACGCCGACGATGGAGCAGAGCAGGCACATCGGCACGACCAGGATGACCGCCAGCGGCAGCGACCAGCTCTCATACTGGGCAGCCAGCACCAGGAAGACAAACACCACCGCCAGCGCGAAGACGTAGATGGCAGTATTCCCCGCCTCGAGTTGCAGGAAGGTCAACTCGGTCCAGGCAGACGCCATGGAGCGCGGCAATTCCTGGCCGGCAATCTTCTGCATCAGGGCCACGCCCTGGCCGGAACTGGTGCCGGGTGAGGTGTTGCCGGTGAGCGCGGTGGCGGCGTACATGTTGTAACGCATCAGCGAGACCGGTCCGCTGGTGTCGCGCACGTCCAGCACCGTGCCCAGCCGGACGTTCTGTCCCTGGTTGTTCCGCACCTGAAGCAGACGGATGTCGGCAACCTTGTCGCGAAAACGCGGGTCAGCCTGGATGTTCACCTGCCAGATGCGGCCGAACTCGTTGAAGTTGTTGACGTAGTAGGAGCCCAGGTAGACCTGGAGCGTGCTGAAGACATCGCTGACCAGCACCCCCAGAGCCATGCACTTGGTGCGATCGATTTCCAGGTACAGCCAGGGCGTGCTCGACCGGGAGCTGTTGTACAGGCCCTCCAAGCCCGGCGTTTTGTTGCCGCGCGCGACGATCTGATCGCTGACCCGCTGCAGCTCTCCCAGGCCGAGACGGCCACGATCCTCGATAATGAGCTTGAAGCCGCCGGTGGTGCCCAGGCCGTCGATGGGCGGCGCGCCGAACGTCGACACCACGGCGCCGCGCACCTCGCGCTGGCATCTGTCCCGCAGCGCCGTGGCGATGGCGTCGGCCGAAAGCCCGGGACCGCTCCGCTCGTCGAACGGCTTCAGCAAGACGTACATCGAGCCAAGGTTGGGCGCGTTGGCGTTCAGGATCAGCGACTGGCCGGAGACGCCGACCGTATGCTCGACCCCCGGCGTGTCGTGGGCGATGGTTTCAATGTGAGCCATGACCCGCTGCGTGCGCTCGACGGAGGCCGAATCCGGCAGCTGCACGTTGAGCAGCAGATAGCCCTTGTCCTGCTGCGGTACGAAGCCGGTGGGGGCGCGGACAAACTCGAAGTATGTCAATACCAGCAGACCGCCGTAGACCAGGAGGGCGATCAGGCTCGCCCGCAGCAGGCCGCCCACGAGGCGCACGTACAGGGCCGTGCTGGCGCCGAAGAGCCAGTTGAATCCCCGGAAGAACCAACCGAGCAGCGTGTCCAGCAGCCAGGTCAGCGGGTCGCGGCGCGCGCCGTGCGGCTTGAGCAGGATGGCGGCCAGAGCCGGGCTGAGGGTCAGCGAGTTGAAGGCGGAGATGACCGTGGACACGGCGATGGTCGCGGCAAACTGGCGGAAGAACTGGCCGGTGATGCCGCCCAGGAAGGCGCACGGCACGAACACGGCGCACAGCACCAGGGCCACCGCGATGACCGGCCCGGTGACCTCGTCCATGGCCTTGCGCGCGGCCTCGCGCGGCGCCACGCCTTGCTCCAGCCAGCGCTCGACGTTCTCCACGACGACGATGGCGTCGTCCACGACGATGCCGATGGCCAGCACCAGGCCAAACAGCGACAGGTTATTCAGCGAATAGCCGAGGGCGGCCATGACGGCAAAGGTGCCGACGATGGCGACGGGCACGGCCACCAGCGGAATCAGGGCCGCCCGCCAGTTCTGCAGAAACACCATCACCACGATGGCGACCAGGATGATCGCGTCGCGCAGGGTGTTGAAGACCTCCTTGACCGATTCACGAATGAAGGGCGTGGTGTCGTAAACGATCTGGTACTCCAGCCCGTCGGGGAAGCGGCTTTTGAGCTCCTTCATCTTGGCATACACGCCGTTGGCGGTGTCCAGGGCGTTGGAACCGGGGAGTCCGTAAATGGACAGCGCCACGGACGGCTTGCCGTCGAGGGTGGCGGACTGGTCATACTGCTGCGAGCCGAGCTGGACGCGGGCCACGTCGCGCAGCCGGACGATGCCGGTGGCCGGCGGCTGGCGGCCCGCCAGGCTGGACGAACCGAGCAGGCTGGTCGAGCTGCTCGGACTGGTCGTGGTGATCAGGCTGCTCGAGATGCTGCTCGAAGCGCCCTGAGACGCCTGCATGGCCGAGTTGCCGCTAGCGGCCTTGAGGATGATGTCGCCGAATTGCTCCGGGTCGGTAAGCCGGCCGAGGGTGTTGATGGTCAGCTGAAATTGCTGGCCGCGCGGGACGGGCGCCTGGCCGATCTGGCCGGCGGCGACCTGCAGGTTTTGCTGGCTGATGGCGGTGACCACATCCATGGCGCTCAGCCTGAGCGACGCCAGCTTGTCGGGGTCGAGCCAGGCGCGCAGGCTGTAGTCGCGCTGGCCCATGTAGGTGAGGCCGGCGACGCCGGGGAGCCGGCCGATCTCGTCCTTGAGGTAGATCGTCGCGTAGTTGCTGAGAAAGATGCTGTCGTAGCGGTTGTCGGGCGAGACCAGGTTCACGATCATGAGCGTGTTGGGAGACATTTTCTGGACGTTGATGCCCTCGGTCTGGACCAGCAGGGGGATGACCGGCAGCGCCAGCGAGACGCGGTTCTGCACCAGGACCTGGGCCATGTCCGTGTCGAAGCCCGCCTTGAAGGTCACGATGAGTGTGTACCTGCCGTCGTTGGTCGATGTCGAGGACATGTAGAGGCTGCCCTCGACGCCGCTGACCTGCTCCTCGATCGGGACGCCGACGGTGTCGCGCACGGTGTTGGCGTTGGCGCCGGGGTAGACTGCCGTGACCAGCACGGTGGGCGGCGTGACGTCGGGGTACTGCGCCACCGGCAGCGAGAACACGGCCACGCCCCCGGCCAGCACGAACACGATGGACAGGACCGAGGCAAAGATCGGCCGGTCGATGAAGAAGTGGGAGATCATGCGTGTCGTCCTCCAATGTAGCCATCACGCTCCGCGTGATGGTGAGCAGCAGCCGTGTACACCATCACGCGGAGCGTGATGGCTACGATGTCCGCCGGCGCGTCATCCGCTCCAGTGCCAGGGCCAGAAGGGCGCCAAGGATCGCCGCGGCGATGCCGATCGCCGCCTCCCACACCGGGGCCAGGTGAGTAATCCGCGCCAGCAGGAACCCGAGCGCAAAGCCGCACAGCCCGCCCGCCAGCGGCGAGCCGATGCGCCGGCCGATACCGGAGGTAAAGAGCCGCATCTCTCCCAGCCCCTGGATGACGTAGAAGAACACGGGCGTCAGGAAGATGCCGAACAGCGTCACGCCGAGCATGCCGGAGAACACCGCCGTCCCCAGCGAGCGGCGCATCTCGGCGCCGGCGCCCGTGGCGATCACCAGCGGGACGACGCCGAGGATGAAGGCGAGCGACGTCATCAGGATCGGCCGCAGCCGCAGCCGCGATGCCTCCACCGTGGCCTCGAAGCGCGGCTTGCCCTCCAGGTGCGTCTGCCGGGCGAACTCGACGATCAGGATGGCGTTCTTGCAGGACAGGCCGACCAGCACCACCAGGCCGATCTGCACGAAGATGTTGACGTCGTTGTGGGTGAAGAGCACGCCGGCGATGGAACAGAGCAAGCACATCGGCACCACCAGGATGACCGCCAGCGGCAGCGACCAGCTCTCGTAGAGGGCGGCCAGGGCCAGGAAGACGCACACCACCGCCAGGGCGAAGACGTAGATGGCGGTGTTGCCCGCGCGGATCTGCAGGAACATGATCTCGGTCCACTCCGCCCCCATGGAAATCGGCAGGCTGTCGCTGGACAGCTGGCCGATGTCGTGGATGGCGTTGCCGGTGCTGAAGCCCGGGGCCACGTTGCCGGTGATGGGCGCGGCGGTGTACAGGTTGTAGCGCGTGATGTAGACCGGGCCGCCGGTTTCGCGCACGTTGACCAGGGTGCCCAGCAGGACCATTTGGCCCAATTTGTTGCGCACCTGGAGCTGGTTGATGTCGTCAACCCGGTTGCGGAACTTGCCTGCCGCCTGGATGGTCACCTGCCAGTAGCGGCCGAACTCGTTGTAGCTGGAGACGTAGAGCGAGCCCAGGTACATCGACAGGGTGTCGTTGACGTCCTGCAGCGACACGCCCAGGGCGGCGACCTTGACCCGGTCGATGTCGGCGAAGAGCTGCGGCGTGCGCGAGCGGAACTGGGTGGAGGCGCCGACCAGGCCGGGCTGGGCCCGCAGTTTGCGGATCAGGTCGTCGGTCTGTTGCTGCAAGGCGTCGACACCGAGGCCGCCTCGGTCCTCGACCATGTACTTGAAGCCGCCCGCGACGCTCAGGCCGGGGATCGCCGGCGCCCCGAAGGCGACCACCTGGGCGTCCTGGACCTCGCGGGCCCAGGCCGGCCGCAGCCGGGCCATGATGGCGGTGTCGGTGAGAGCGGGGCTGCGCCGCTTGTCGAACGGATCCAGGACGACGAACATCGACGCAAAGTTGGGGCTGTCGGCCTGCAGCACGAAGGAAATGCCCGAGACCGTGATGGTGTGGGCCACGCCCGGGATGCGGCGGGCGATGGCCTCGATTTTGGCCATGGCATTCTTGGTCCGCTCCAGCGACGCTGAGTCGGGGAGCTGGATGTTGCAGATGATCCGGCCCTGGTCCTGCGCCGGCACGAAACCCGTGGGGGCCCGGTTGAAGATCCAGCCGGTCAGAACAAGCAGTCCACCGTAGACCAGCAGGGCGAAGACGCTGCCGCGCAGCAGCCGGCTTACCAGCCAGCCGTAGCCCGCGGTGCCGGCGCCGAAAACCCAGTTGAACCCGCGGAAGAACCAGCCGAGCAGCATGTCGAGCAGCCAGGTCAGCGGGTCGCGGCGCGTGCCGTGCGGCTTGAGCAGGATGGCCGCCAGGGCGGGGCTGAGCGTCAGCGAGTTGATGGCCGAGAAGATGGTCGAGACCGAGATCGTGACCGCGAACTGGCGGAAGAACTGGCCGGTGATGCCGCTGATGAAGGCGCACGGCACGAACACGGCGCACAGCACCAGGGCCACCGCGATGACCGGCCCGGTCACTTCATCCATGGCCTTGCGGGCCGCGTCCCGCGACGACTCGCCCCGTTCCAACCAGCGCTCGACGTTTTCGACCACCACGATGGCGTCGTCCACGACGATGCCGATGGCCAGCACCAGGCCGAACAGGGAGATGTTGTTCAGGCTGAAGCCGAGGGCGGCCATGACGGCGAAGGTGCCGATGATGGCCACGGGGACGGCGATCAGAGGGATGAGGGCCGCGCGCCAATTTTGCAGGAAGACCAGCACCACCACCCCGACCAGGGCCACGGCCTCCAGAAGGGTGTGCACCACGTCGGCGACCGACTCGCGGATGAACGGCGTGGTGTCGTAGGCGATCGCGTACTCAACCCCCTCCGGGAAGTCTGCCTTCAGCTCCTCCATCTTGGCCCGAATCTTGTTGGCGACGTCCAGGGCGTTGCTGCCGGGGAGCTGAAAGACGGCCAGGCCGGCCGACGGGCGGCCATCGAAGGTGCAGCCGAGGTTGTAGTTCTGGTCTCCCAGCTCGACGCGCGCCACATCGCGGAGACGAACAATGCCGGTCGACGGCCTTCCAGGACCTGTATTCTGGCCGCTGGTCGCGGCGCTGCCTACAGGGCTGGTAGCTGTCCCACTATTGCTTGACAGGCCGGCCACCGCACCGCTTGCCGTTCCAGACGTGGAGGAGACCGTGCTGGCCGTTGTCGTCGCGTTGGCCAACGTGATACTGGTGGACGTCGCCGAGCCGGCGGGCAACATCGTTAAACCCGACGCCTGTCGTTCCACCGCCGCTGGAGATATCGCGCCGCCTCCTGTCGTTCCACCGCCGCTCGCGGTTGCGCCCCCGCTCGTCGTACCGCCCCCGAACACACTGGCGAAGCTCGGCCCACTGTTTGTCGTCGTGGAGCTCGTTGCCGTGACGCCGGGCACAGTGCTGCGGGGCGTGGTGCTGCCGACCCTGCCGAAACCGAACAAGCTGTTCGGTGTGGCGGTACTCGTCATGCTGGTCATGCTGTTGCCGGTCGTGCCGGCGCTCGTCCCGGCCGTCGTCATGCCGTTTTGACGTGTGACTCCGGGGGTTGGCAAGCCGAAGCCGCCGCTGGCCCTTGGGGCAGGCGCTCTCGCAATGGCGGACAGCGCGGAGGAACGACTCTGGCCGACCTTGACGACGATGTCGCCGAATTGCTCCGGATCGGTCAGCCGGCCCAGGGTGTCGATAGGTAGCTGGAAGGACTGGCCCCCGGACGCAGGCGGCTGGCCGATCCGCCCGGCGGGTGCGTCGAGGTTTTGACTGCGGATGGCGTTGGCCACGTCGCTGGCGGTCATGTTCAAGGACGCCAGCTTCTGCGGGTCGAGCCAGGCGCGCATGCTGTAGTTGCCGACGCCCAGGAAGTTGATCTGGGAAACGCCGTCGATGCGGAGCAGCTCGTCGTAGACGCGGATTTGCGCGAAATTGCTCAGGTAGATGTCGTCGTAGCGCCCGTCCGGCGAGTAGAAATTGATGATGTTGAGGATGTCGGGCGTCTTCTTGCGGATGGTGATGCCCTGGTTCTGGACGGAGGGCGGCAGCAGCGGCAGGGCGAGCTGAACCCGGTTCTGGACCATGACCAGGGCCGTGTCCAGATCGGTGCCGATGTCAAAGGTGACGGCCAGTGTGTAGGAGCCGTCGTTGCCCATCTGCGAGGACATGTACAGCATGCCCTGGACGCCGTTGACCTGCTGCTCGATCGGTGCTGCCACCGTGTCGGCCACCACCTGAGCGCTGGCCCCCGGGTAGTTGATGGTCACCGCCACGGCGGGCGGCGTGATCCGCGGGTACTGGGCGATCGGCAGGGAGAGCACCGCGATTCCGCCCGTCAGGGTAATGAAGATGGACAGCACCGCCGCGAAGATCGGCCGGTCGATGAAGAAGCGCGAAATCATGCCTTGGCTATCCGAAAAAGTAGTCAATAGTCAGTAGTCCATAGTCCATAGCCAGTAAGAAAATCCCAGACTACCGACTATTGACTATGGACTATTGACTATGGACTACTGACTATTGACTGCTGACTGCGGGGCGAAAGAGGGCATCGGCACTTTATCCGGCCGGATCTCCATACGCGGACGGACCTGCTGCAGGGCGCCGATAACCACCCAGTCGTCGGCCTTCAGGCCTTCGACGACGCGCAGGCCGTCGTCCTGGAGCGGGCCGGTCGTGATGCGGCGGTACTGGAGTTTGTTTTCGGCGTCAAGAACGTAGACGTACTTCAGGCCCTGGTCCGAGGCGATGGCCCGGTCGATCACCAGCAGCGCCGGGCGCGGCTGGCCGATCGGCAGGCGGATGCGTACGAACATCCCCGGCGACAGCAAGCGGACGCCGCTCTGCGGCTTGGGGTTGGCGAAGATGCCGCGGACCGAGATGCTGCCGGTTGTAGGGTTCACCTGGTTGTTGACGAAGTCGACAGTCCCCTGGTGCGGGAAGCCATCCTCCCCCTGCAGGCCCATCAGGACCGAGAACAGCCCGTGCTGAGTCAGCTTGATCTTTCCTTCATTGATCGCCCGGCGCACGCGCAATACGGTCGGCTCGTCGACGTCGAAGTAGGCATACATCGGGTCCAGCGACATAACCGTGGTCAGCGGCGTCTGGTCCTGGTTGACCAGGTTGCCCAGCGTCAGGAAGTAGCGGCTGACCTGGCCGTCGATCGGCGAGGTGACCTGGCAGAAGCGGAGATTGAGCTTGAAGACCTCCAGGCTCGCCTTGGCGGCCTGGACTGCGGCATCGGCCTGTTCCTGCTGGGCCTTGTATGTATCAATGTCCTGCTGGCTGATAGCGCCCGGCGTCTTGGCAACCTCGAGTGCCCGTAGGTAATTAGCCTTGGCCAGCTTCAGCTGGGCTTCGTTCAGGTAGACCTGGCCCTGGGCCTGGTCGAGCTGAGCCTGATAGGGACGCGGGTCGATCTCGAAGAGCAGGTCGCCTTCCTGGAACTGTCCAGGGACAAGCGAGGCGGCGGCAAGCAGTGGCCCTTGTCCCAGCGGCCCTGCCAGGAGACCGGCAACCCTCACGGTATTGCGCACCCGGTCGTCCCCGCGGACCTCCGACCCCTCCTTGAACGGCATCTTGACCAGGTAGCCGGTGACCCGGGCGATGACGGTCAACGCTTGCACCGAGTCAGTCTGGCCCGTGAAGTCCACATAGTCGGTGACCTCCCGGCTGACGGGGCGGCTGACGGGAATGGCCGGCGGCTCGGCCGAGGCAACCTCGGTAGGGTGCTGACAGCCGACGACCGCCAGCAAGGAGCAGGTGAACAAAACGACGGTGTAGGTACGGCGCATTCGGGGCTCCCCCAGGGGGCAAAAGCATTCAAGAAGGCGCATTGGCGTAAAGTCGCTTGGTTTGAGTGAATAGCAAGACTAATACCAAAGCGGGGCAAAAAGGGAGTTTCTACTGATCCAGGAGCCTCTGATCTCTGACCTCTGACTTCTGACCACTGACTTATGACCGATTGTGGTGCCAAGTTTGCCATTGTGGCTAGCAAAGTGCCTGGAGTCAGCGATTCGGCAAACTGCACAAATAAAGTTCATTTCTGCTAAATCGATTGCCAAGACATGCCGATCATTCCAACTGTGCGGCTTGTAACGACCAGGGAGAAAGATGATTTGGCATCCGGCTGGCTATGTAGCTGGTGAGATTCGCAGGGGGAAAAGCCTTGCAGGCGCCATGGTCCGCGCCGCCTTGGGAGGTGTGAAGCCCTATCCATTTTGGCTGGCCGGCCTCATGACCTTTGCCGCTTTGCTTTGCGGCTGCACCACTCTTAAAGAGTACGTCCAGAACGGCTTCAAAGTCGGCCCCAATTACGGCCGGCCGCCGGCGCCGCTCGCGCAAAACTGGATCGACGTCGCTGATCCACGGGTCCGGACGGCGTCGGACGACCTGAGCCAGTGGTGGAAGGTCTTCAACGACCCCGTACTCGATGACCTCATCTGCTCCGCCTACCTCCAGAATTTGACCCTGCGCGAAGCGGGTCTCCGCGTGCTGGAAGCGCGGGCCCAACTCGCAATCACCGTGGGGAACATCTTACCGCAAACGCAAACCGCGACGGGAGGCTTCACCTGGAATGTGTCCAGCCGGCAAGCCGCCAACCGGTCGTTCATCGCCAAACGGTTCTTCGGCCAGTGGGATTACGCCTTCAACCTCGCCTGGGAGCTCGACTTCTGGGGCCAATTCCGGCGCGCGATTGAAGGCAGCGCCGCCAGCCTGGATGCCTCGGTTGAGAATTACGACAGCATGCTGGTGACCTT
>DASZFN010000666.1:0-3355 GCA_035939715.1 Gemmataceae bacterium
CCGCCCGCGTTGCTCAGTGTCCTCGACAAGATGATGGCCAAGGACCGGGACAGGCGCTATCAGACGCCGGCAGAAGTCGCCGAGGCGCTGCGGCCGTTCGCGGCCGCGTCTCCTAGCAAGCCACGCCGCCGTTGGCGCGCGCTCGTGGCCGCCGCCTTCTTGGCCGCGGTCGTGCTACTGGCCGGCGCGGTCATCTATGTCCAGACCGACAAGGGCGAATTCGAGATCAGCACATCGGACGCGAATATTGCCGTCATGATCAGCGCGAAGGGCGTGAAGATCCGCGATCAGTCCAGCAATCGGGAGTACCTGCTGACGTCCGCTACCCAGGACGTGCGCACAGGACGTTACATCGTGGTGGAACTGCCAGACGGCACCGAGATTGAGGGCGAGAACTCCTTCACGGTCAAGCGCGGCGGGCGGGCGATAGCTACCGTCCGGCTCCGGGCGGACGGCGATCATCAACGGATCGGCGAGACCGATCGAGGTTTGTTGCCGGGCCGCTCTGATGAGCAGAATATTCAGGGCGCCTGGAAAGGAGTAGCGGCGGAAGTATCCGGTCAGCCTGTTCCGAAGGAGTTCCTCGATGCGGTCCGGCCGACGATAACCTTCCTACCGGGCAAGATGGTCGCCAGGCCAAATCCAACCGTACCAATCAGCAAGGAGTTCCTTGACGCCGCGATGGGGAAGGGCCTGGTCCCTAGGGAGGCAGCTACCGTTCTAAAGAACGGCCTTGAAGGCGTATATCATCTTGACCCGGCCAGGTCGCCCAGGGCCATAGACATTGCGATGCTCGGAGAATTGCGCAGGACAGGCCTGGGTATCTATAGCCTGGACGGGGATACGCTCAAACTGTGCATGTCGCTCAATCCCGATCGTGTGGACGAACGACCGAAGGAGTTCGCTACGCGGCCTGGTGGCCTGCAAGTCATGATAACGCTGAAGCGGCAGTCCACCGAACCGCAGCCGGCCGCCGTTGCCGAACGCAAGGCCGCCGAATACGTGCTGTCCATCGGCGGGGCAATTCGCGCCAACGACCAGGAGCGCGATCTCAAAACGGTTGCGGAGCTGCCGCGCGGGCCGTTCCGGCTGACCCACGTCTTTCTGACCGCGAATCACCAGGTAAGCGACGCGGGCCTGGCCAACTTCACCGGCTGCAGGGATTTGACCCTTCTTTACCTGGGCAAGACAAAGGTCACCGATGCGGGGCTTGCCGTGTTCAAGGACTGCTGGAACTTGGCCGATCTCGAACTTGCCGATACGAAGGTCAGCGACGCCGGTCTCGTGCATTTCAGAGGCTGCAAGGGTTTGCGCCATCTTGATCTGGACGGCTGCGTCAACATCGGCGATGCAGGCCTGACATCCTTCAAGGACTGTCACAAGTTGCGCTCCCTCTACCTGTTCGACACCCACGTCACTAACGCTGGACTGGCCTTCCTTAAAGACTGCAACAACCTGGACACCGTCGGGCTCGGCGAAACGCAAATTGGCGATGCGGGGATCGCCCACCTCCATTCTTGCAAGAAACTCAAGATTCTCTGGGTGAACACGACGCACATAACCGACCGCGGGCTGGCCTTCCTTGCCGGCTGCACGTCGCTGGTGACGTTGAGCCTCGGGGACACGCTGGTGAGCGACGAAGGCCTAACGCACATCCAGCGCTGCAAGAGCCTTGACACGCTCGATCTTACCGCCACCAAGATCACCGACGCCGGGCTGAAGCGACTTTACCCCTTAACGAATTTAAGAGATCTGCGACTCGGCATGACCAGCGTGACTCCGGCGGGGATCGACGAGCTGAAGAAGGCGTTGCCGCAGTGCAAGATCCGATGGCAACCCTAGCGCGCCTGGAGAAGCCATGGAAACGTCCGCCAGTTTGCTCGATCGTCTTGCCGCGCACCCCAGCGACGCCGACTGGCGAAGGCTGTTCGATCTCTATTCTCCCCTGCTGCGCGTCTGGCTGGCGCGGGCGGGGGTCCCGTCCACGGATGCGGACGACCTGGCTCAGGAGGTCCTGCTGGTCGTGTTTCGCGAGGTGAGCGGTTTTGAACGGCGCGGTGTCGGGGCCTTCCGGGCCTGGCTGCGAACCATTCTCGCCAACCGTGTCCGTGACTACTTTCGCGCCCGGCAAAAGCGACCCACGGCTACCGGCGACAGCGCCTTCCAGGAGAAACTTGCCGAGCTCGAAGCCCCCGGCAGCGCCTTGAGCCAACTCTGGGACCGGGAGCACGATCAGCACGTCGCCCGGCAGCTCCTGAAGGTCGTGCAAGTCGACTTCACGCCCCCGACCTGGCGCGCCTTCTGCCGGCAAGTGATCGACGGCGCGCCAGCGGCTCAGGTCGCCGACGAGCTGGGCCTTTCCCTCAACGCCGTCCTGCTCGCCAAGAGCCGCGTCCTCAGACGCATGCGCCGGGAGCTACGCGGATTCGTCGGCTAATTTCCTGGCTCCAATTAAGTGAATGAATTAATCGATAGGGCTTAAGGACCAATGCCGCCGCCAAACCCCTTTCATGGACGACGTGAAGCTGGCGCAAGGCCACTTCGCCGACCAGATCAAGGCCGCGGCAGCCACAAATGCGACTCAACGATTTCAAGAACTATTCCAGCATCACGCGCTGGGATTCTCCCCCGGGTTTGCCGGAAATGACCGTTGTCGTTACGCCTGAAAACGCGTCGGTGTGTCGGATGTGTGTCGGCCCCGCAAGGTTACCCGCAGGAAGAAGTCGATTCGATCACCGGCAAGATCACCAAGAACAGCGGCCTAGTACGAGTCATGCCTGCTCCGGAATGCGGACGCCCTTCACGAGCAGCCAGAGGCCGATGAGGATCTCGAAGCCGATGAGCGGCACAAAGATGAGCGCGAGTAACGCAAGCTCGATGGCCGGCAGTGCTCGGACGGCCGCGAGAGCCAACGTGGCGAACGCCGGGAATAGCAGGCGGGCGAGCGAGAAGAGCACGACCAGCGCGGATCCCGCGAGCCCGAGAAGGGCGAGCAGCTTCGGTACGTAGCGCGACCTGACCAGCAGGTACAGGTAGGTCGTCGACCCGAGGCCAGCGAATAGCAGCATGACCATGTACCCGGAGTCCTGTGCCCCGACGAACAGGCGCACCAGCGCCTGGAGCTCACGCGGCTGGAACGCCTGGGGGTGGTCGGCGCCGTTCAAGAGCGACAGCACGATGAGGCTGTTCACCGCGATGGCGCTGCCCATTGAGACCTCCACGAGCCGCCACAAGGCGGCGAGCCGGGCGAGGCTGCGATGCACGGGCGCGAGCAGTTCGTAGAGCGCCAGATTTAGGATGACGACACCGGCGCCCGTGAGCAGGTCGAAAACAACACCAACGCGGAACAGCTGCG
>DASZFN010000667.1:0-12032 GCA_035939715.1 Gemmataceae bacterium
AGGGCCTTTCTAATAACAGGGAGCAACGATTCGCGTTCCGGAAAGCCGTTTTTCATGAACCCCGTTCTGCGACAGAAACAGACTGGTCTGGAGCCGCCGCCGGCTCCGGCGTACTTCGGGAGCCTGTGGCGCAAAGCATGGCGTCATCCGTTCCTGGCGGCGGCCACGCTCGCGTTGCTGGTCCTCATCGGTTACGCGCTTGGCGTCATTGCCTGGCACAGGAGTGCGGACAAGTATTATCAAAAAGCGCTTGCAGAGCTGGACCGGAGCGTTTCCGCACAAACCGGGGAGCACCTGGCGCAGGCGCATGCCAATCTGGCGCTTTGCCTGCAAGCCTGGCCAGACAGCCTGGACGTCAACTTTCTAGCGGCGCGCACGGCACGCCGCCTTGCGGCGTATGCGGAAGCCGAGGAACATTTGCGGCATTACCAGGAGCTGGGGGGAGTTCAGGAAGCCATAGAGCTGGAACGTGCCCTGGCCAGGCTGCAGCAAGGGGATCTGAGTTATGCCAGCTATTTCTTGTCCTGTGTCGACAAGGATCACCCGGACAAAGCACTCATCCTGGAGGCCCTGGCACAGGGCTACCTGCAAACTTACCAGCAGGGCAGCGCCAAGGTGGCCCTGACGCGATGGCTCGAACTGCAACCTAATTGCCTGCAAGCGCTGCTCTGGCTGGGCCGAGTGCACAGTACTCTCATGGACTACCCGCCGGCAATCGCCGTCTATGAGCGCGCCCTGCAACTCGATCCCGAGAGCGACGAGGCCCGGCTCAAGCTGGCCGAAATCCTGGTCCATACCCAGAAGGCAAAGGCGGCCCTCCCCCACTTCGAAATCTTGAGCGAGCGCCAGCCCGGCAACGTCGCGGTGATGCTGGGCCTGGGACGCTGCCAGGAGCAGCTCGGGGATACTGACGAGGCCCGCAAGACGTTCGATCGCATCCTGTGGGCGAAGCCGGATGACCCCGCGGTGCTGGCGGCATGCGGCAAACTCCTCCTCAACTCGGGACAGCTGGTCGAGGCGGAAAGCCGGCTTCGGGCGGCGCTCCGGCTGGACCCGTATGATCGCGAGGCGCTGTATAGCATGTACAAGTGCCTTGAGCTGCGTGACAAAAAGGACGAAGCTCACAAATTTCTGGACGAATACAACCGCGTGGACGAGGACCTTGAACAATGCAAGAAACTTGCCCGCAAGGTCCTCGAAGGAGACAACAGCCCTCGCCCGCGCTGCCAGCTGGCGCGGATCCTCATGCGCAATGGCCGGTCCAACGAGGCCAAACGCTGGCTCGACGACGCCCTCCGTGTGGATGGGAAATATCGTGAGGCGTATCTCCTCCTGGCTGAATACTACGACCACGCCCGTCAAGCGGACCTGGCGGAGAAATGCCGTAAACTTGCGGCCGAATTGTTGGCACCGGGCAAGTAGCTTCGGCCGGGCGTGCCGCTTACCCGATTGAAAACATCCTCCATAGAAAGGAACCTCGAGCACGTGGGCGCCGGCATTTTGCGTTTCCGTGGCCGGGTCTGGTACTTGCTCGCGAGCCTGCTGGCGCTTGCGGGGAGTACGGTTGCATGCTGGCAAAGGCCGGTCCAGGTCGCGGCACCGGACGACAGCGCCACCACCGCCGCGCCGCTGAAGAGTGCAGCGGCAGATGAGACAACCCTGCCGGTAGCGCACAATCCGGGTTATCTTGGTCCGCAAGCTTGCGCTCCCTGCCATGCGCGGCGCGTGGCGGAATTCCAGGCCACACGCCATTTTCTGGCTTGCCGACTACCGCAGGCGGAGTCCATGCCGCGGCCTTTCTCCTCCGGCTCGGCAACTTATCGCACACGGGATGCGGCGCTGCGCTTTGAAATGTCGCGTGGCGACGACGGCCATTTCCTCGAGACAGCGGTTCGCACAACCGCTGCAGGGGAACAACGAACGAGCGCGCGCATCGGTCTGATATATGGCAGCGCCGGCAACGCCGATGAGATCTATTTCACCTGGCGTGGCGACGGACTCTACGAACTGCCGGTGGCCTGGCTGCACCCGCTCCAACGCTGGGGTGAGCAACCCTTCGATACGCACGGCACGGGAGATTTCTCCCGCACAACCACGCCGCGCTGTCTGGAGTGCCACAACACCTGGTTCGAACATGTGGCCGGCAGCAACAACGAATTCCGGCGGCAGGATTTTATCCTGGGCGTTACCTGCGAAAAATGCCACGGCCCTGGGCGCGAGCACGTCGCCTTCCATCAGACCCATCCCGAGGCGGGCTCCGCTCATGCCATCGTGCACCCAGGGCATCTGCCACGCGCGCGTCAGATGGATGTGTGCGGACAGTGCCACAGTAACGCGCCCAAACGCCGCGGCCCCGCTTTCAGTTACCGGCCCGGCGCGCCGCTGGAAGAGTATTTCCGCACGAACCTGAACAGGCGCCGCGAGGAGGATCATGTCACCGACCAGGTCGGCTATCTGCGCCAGAGCAAATGCTTCCAGAAAGACGAAACGCTGACTTGCACCACCTGCCATAACCCCCATCGGGCGGCGGGACCAGGCAACGCCGGCGCGCTGCAGCGCTCGTGCCTGAAGTGTCACCAACCGGCCGACTGTGCCGAGCAGCCGCGTCTGCCCGCGGCCGTGCGCAGCGACTGCGTCGGCTGCCATATGCCCCGCTTCACCAGGATCCAGGTGTTCTTCCACACCGAGGAAGACCAGTACGTCCCGCCCATCCGGCCGCATGAGCATCGCATTGCCGTCTATCCCGTGGCACGCCAGGACGTGCTCATGACCTGGTATCGTTCCCAGGCGGACGCCCAGAGCCGTCTTGAAGCGGAACGCCTGACCAAGGCGCTGGTCGCGCACTGGCTGGCTGAAGCAGAACAGTACCGCCGTGAGTACCGCTTTCTGGCAGCCATCGGCGCCATGCGCGAAGCGTTGCGGCTCGAACCGGCGCCGGCCACACAAGCCAAGCTGCAGGAGTTAACGACAATTCAGGCGAAACTGGATGCGGACTGGTTCACGGCGATCCATCAAGTAGATGAGAGCCTGACAGATAAGCGTCGCTTGCCGGATGCCTTGCATACGCTCGAGGGGATTCTGCGCATCAAACCCAACTCGGCGCGGACGCACGGCAAGCTCGGGGGCGTATATGCGGACATGGGCCGCAATGACCTGGCTGTCGAGCATCTGCAGGCAGTCGCCCAGTACGACCCGGATAGTGACTACGGCTATGTCATGCTCGGCTGGATGGCGTATTCGCACGGACAATACCAGGAGGCCATTGACGCTTACCGTCGCGCCGACGAGATCGAACCGTACAATGCCAAGACTAACTACCAGATGGGCCTTGCCTGGCAGAGCCTGGAGCGCCTGCCGCAAGCGCGCGCAGCGTTTGAACGCGCCCTGACGATAAACCCGAACTACACGGAGGCGTGTTACAGTTTGAGCGCCATCCTGCGTCGCCAGGGCGACTTCGAGGAGGCTTTTCGCCTGGCAAAACGCAGCGCCCGGTTGACGCACTATCAGAATTCCGCCATGCTGGTTCACCTGGCCGAAACCGCGCTGGACGCCGGCCATCATGATGAGGCCGAGGACGCGGCCGCCGAGGCGCTGGCGGCGGCACAGGGAACCGACGCCGATTCTGCTGCCCAGCTGCGCCGGCGCGTCGAAGAGGTTCGAGCCCGCCGCTTCATCCTCGAGCTGAAGAAAGAGTGATGAGTGACGAGTGGCCAGTGACGAGTGACGAGTGCCAACTCGTCACTCGTCACTGGCCACTCGTCACTCGCTAGTTGCTTGACAGCGGGGCTGCGCTGGGGTAGTACGGATGCTAAGGGAAACAATCCCGGCCGTCGTTTTCTTCATTTTTCATCAATACCTTGGGAGGTCGGTGCCGTGCGCAATTATTCCAACGGTCTGGCATTGGCCATGGCCATGTTGTCTGCGTCGCTCGCCGGCTGCGGCTCAAACGCCGCCGCTCCTGCCACCGTCAACACGGCCATCACCACTAAAGCTGTCCCCGAGCACATCAAGGCGCTTAAAGATGAGCAAGCCGACGCGCGCCGCCATGCCGCCCATTGCCTGTGGCTGATCGGCGCCGAGGCGCCGGAGGCGACGCCTGCCCTGCTGGAAGCCCTCCATGACAAAGACGGCGAAGTGCGCAGGGAAGCCGCCCTGGCTTTGGGGCGGACCGGCAAGCAAGACAGCAAGGTCATCGGCGCACTTGTGGAAAGGCTGAAGGACGAAGATGCCCCGGTCCGTGTCAAGGCAGCGGCGGCGCTTTACGAACTTCGCGAACAGGCAATCCCTCAGCGGCAGGCGATCATGCCGGCCCTGATCGAGGCGCTCAAGGACAAGGACGAAGAGGTCGAGGCCTCATCGGCCTTGCTCATCGGCAAGCTGGGGACCACCAAGGCTGCCGTGCCTAACCTGATGGCCGTCCTGAAAGCGTCAAATCCCTCGGCGCGCATGAATGCCGCCAATGCTCTGGCGGTCCTGGGTCCGGAATCCAAGCCCGCGTTTTCGCTCCTCATGGAGCTGGCCAAGAATGATGAGAACATCGGCGTGCGCACCAACGCCTTGCTGGCCATCGGCCGTTTGGGAGTCGAGGCCAAGAGCGCCATCCCGTTCTTGATCGAAAACGTCAAAAGTACCGACGCCGGCCGGCAATTTGGCGCCGCCATGGCCCTCTATCAAATCGGACCCGAGGCCAAGGCAGCCATTCCCGCTCTCAGCGCCCTTCTGGAAACCCAGCCGCCGGCAGAAGTGCGGCAGGCAGCCAGTGCGGCCATCGATTCTTTGAACGGCAAAAAACAACCACCGCCCACGGGGGAGTCCACCTTATCCACACTCGGGCGCACGGGGATGACCGAAGAGCAACTGATGCAGATGAAGCGCATGAGAATGAAAGAGCAGCCGGAAAAGCCTTGAAGCGCCGCGCCGCACTGGCGCACGGCCATTTTACGGTTTCATGCGCCTGGCACGCTCCCGGTATTCATGAGCCAGAGAAGGGTTGCCGTTCCGTTCATAATAATCAGCGAGGCCATCCAGGGCCGGGATGTGCCGCGGATCGTCGCGGACCGCTAAGTTGAAAAAGCTCAAGGCGTCTTCCATCATGCCGAGGCGCAAGCAGAGCTTGCCCGCCTGCGTGCGCTGGTTGGCGGTCCAGCCTTTTTCCACCCCCCGTTTCGTGAGCTCCAGCAACTGCTTCTTGTCCGTTTCGAGCTGCTGAAGCTTGGCCAGCAGCGCCTTGGCCTCGGGCTGTTTGCCGCGGCTCTCCAAACATTGATACAGGGCATACATCATCGGGACATCGAAAGGCCTTCGGGCGTGGGCATTGCGCAGTAATTCCTCGGCCAGCGTCTGCTGGTTGTCGTCCTGGGCCAGCTTGCCTCGTTCAAAAAGCACACGCGGCTCGTCCGGATGGTCCTGCAGCAGAGCATCCAGAACCGGTCTGGCCTCCTCGGTCCGGCCCATACCGCGTAGCGCGCAGGCCATTCCCAGGCGGACCCTGGGATCATCCGGAGGACGCTGCGCCAGGTAGTCGAATTGCTCCGCCGCCTCGCGGTATTGATGCAGCCTCAACAACACCGCCCCGAGTGCAAGCCGCGCCGGCCTTTCCTTTGGGTTGATTTGGAGAACACGACGATAATCGGCGACGGCTTCCTGGTCGCGTTCAACATACTCCATCGCCTGCGCATGCCAGATCAGGGCCGGCACGTGGTCGGGCGCGCGCTCCAGGAGGCGATCGATACAAACCAGGGCGGAGCGGAGATCGACTATTCTCAGGTAACCCTGCGCCAGCGCCTCCAGAATGAGGGGAGTGTCGGCGGACTCGATCTCTGCGCGTTTTTGCAAATAGGTGTCGTAACCTGCCGGCTCGCCGCGCTGCACGCGCAGCAAGATTCGCTCCAGCTCAAGCGCCTCGTCCTTCCCCCCCAGTTCCGCGCATGTGTGTAGCTCGTGCAGGGCATCGTCCAGCGCACCGGCGCGCCGGGCGGTTTGTGCCAGCAAGAAATGGGCCTCGCCATCGGTGGGCCGTTGACGAAGGCAATCCGAAAGATTCGTTATGGCGCCGGCAAAATTGAAACGCTCCAGTTCGCGCCGCGCGGCTCGCAAGTGAGCGTGATATTGATATTCCCCCCAGAGATAGGGAGCGCCCGGGACAGCCAGAGCCAGCAGCACAATCAGCAGCAAACCCGTGCGAAGCGGGTGCCTCCGGAGGACAGACGCCAGCTTCCGCAAACGCTCGCTCACCATGGCCTTGCTGTCAAAGATGGGAAACCTAACCGATGCCGTTCACTTGAGGGAACCGTCTTTGTTCAACTTCTCCTGCTGCTGCCGTTTCTCTTCTCTTCTTTCGGGGGCGTCCGGCGGGGCAGGCGGACAGGCCGCCGCGGCGCGCTCCCACATGAGCCCCAGATCACGGCGGTCAAGCCTTCGGCATAGCTCGGCCAAACGCAAGCGCAGGGATGCATCCCAAGGTTTGCGCATGGCTTCGCCTTCCAGCCGGCTACGCTCTTCCATGTCTTTTTTGAGTTGCTCCAGGTCCCGCTGCTGCCGGTTGAGTTCCTCGTTGTCGCCCAGGACCTTCAGAACTTGAATAAGTTGATACCGCGACGGATAGTCCGTACGTTCAATCAGCAGGGCCTTTTCAAGCAATTTTCGGGCTGGCTCGAATTCCTTCGCCTCGACGTGAATCCTGGCGCGGAGACGGCAGAGCGTGCCGTTATTCTTGTAAATCTCCACAGCGTCATCGAGCACTTGCCGCGCCTCCGTTGTGCGACCCATGCCGAGAAGTGCTTCCGCGCGCAGCGCTTCCACGTCGGCGGCAGCATCCACGGCTGGACTCACGTCTTGCAAGACCTCCAGTGCACGTTGGAATTGCCTGCGCGCCACCAGGCATTGCGCCAGCTCCTGGCGCACCGTGGCAGGATCCTGTTCGCGCACCTGCGCGGGCAGTTTGCGCCGCAGCGCTTCCTCGTAATTCCTGATGGCTTCGTCGTATTGTTCCTGATCCTTGCAGATCAGGGCGATGAGCCGGTACGGCCGGCCGTCGCGCGGATCGAGCTCGCCAACCTTCTCCAGATGGAAGATGGCCCGATCGCGCGCTCCCTGGTCATAGTAGATGCTCGCCAGGCCGCGATGCGCATCCACATTGTTCGCGTCCTGCTTAACCAGATAGGCAAAGATAGGTTCCGCTTCACGCAGTTTGTGCATGTACAGGTAACTCTTGCCGATAAGCAACGCCGATTCAGACCACAATGGGCTCTTGTCGCGAATCTTGACAAGCTCGCTCACGGCATGGTTCAGCGCCGGTCCGGCGACGTCCATCTTGCCGGTCTCGGCGTACGGCTTGGCCTGGAGGAAGAGCTCCTCGCCGCGCAGCAGGTTGACATGGTCCTTGTAACCGTCGGCCTCCAGAACCAGGCCGATTTTGTGGGCCCTGTCCGTGTCGTCTGCGCGCAGCGCTTGCCGCGCACAGCGCAGGCGATACTCCGGCGTGTAGTGATAGTACCAGCCTGCCTCACCCCAGCGCGCCATGCCGACCAGGCTCAGCGCCCCGCCCGCCACGCCCAGCACACCGGCCAGGAGCAAGGTTAACAACAGAAGCCGACGCAAGATGCGCATGGGCAACGGTCCTCATTTCCTGGGGCGGTTCGGCAAGTAAACAAGCAGTCCGGGAATCTTGACCTATTATGGCGCAGAACAACCGGCTTTGGGAAGAAGATGAGCCCAAAAATCAAGTAGCGTCTCGCTTTGCCGTATTGTCGCCTTTCGTTCCGCGAAAGGACGTGCTCGCGCGGAGCGAATGGTAACAAACTGAGACGCTACCAAAAAACAGCAGCGAAGTGAGTCTTGACCGGACCGCCGTCTCTGGGACAATCGCCTCGTACTTGCATCGGACACCGGCAAGGAACCTCGATGAGTCTCGATCAGTACCGGCTGCTTGCTCAGCTTGAAGCGGGCCCCGACGGCGCGTCGTACCGGGCCGAGCGGCGCGCCGACCGGGCTGCCGTGGAAGTACGCCTGCTTGGCGGCGTCCGCGCCGACCGGCAGCGCTGGGACGTACTGGGCAAGCGTCTGCGCCTGGAGACGCTGCTGGACCATGCGGGGTCGTTGCGGCTACACGAGAAAGACCTGGAGCACGATCCTCCGTACCTCGTCCTGGAATGGCTGGAAGCGAAGACTCTGACGGAACAATTTCGGGATCGGCTCCCTCTTGCTCAGAGTGATGCCCTGGCGCTGGTTCACGGTTTGGCCGGCGTTGTAAGCGCGGCACACCGGCTGAATCTGGCGCACGGTTGTCTTGTCCCCAGCCGGATCAAGTGCACGAGTCATCCATCTTGCAAAATTGACTTCAGCCGGTTGAGTTCCGGGTTTGAAGAAAGCGGGTCTGCGGATCCGGAAAGTTCATTTCGGGATCCCAGTTGCCGCGATCCTCTGCACTTTGCCTTGCCCATGGACATCTACAGTATGGGCGCTCTGCTCTTCTGGCTGCTCACGGGACAGACTCCCTCGGGGATTTCGGACATCGGCACGGACCTGCGTGCCTTGCGGCCAACCGCGGCAGGCATTCCGCCGGTCAATGGGTCTGACACGGATTCGCTGTACCAGCTCGTTGCCGCCGCCCTTGCCAGGGAGCCCGCCGATCGGCCGAGCGCATGGGAGCTGCAAAAGCGGCTGGCTGCGCTGCTTGCTCCTCCCGTTGCTATGGGCGAGTTCAAAGCAAGCGATGAAAGGCTCACCGTCGCGATTGACGTCGGCGCCAACGCTGCTCCGGCTGTGGATAATGAGCTGGGCCTTCAGCAACTGGGACGTTTTCGCTTGCTCAACAAGTTGGGCACGGGCGGCATGGGAGCGGTTTACCGCGCCGAGGATGCCTGCGACGGCAGCCAGGTTGCCATCAAGGTGCTGCGCGGGGACTGGGCCCAGCGCGACATTGCCCTGCGCCGTTTCCATAAGGAAGCGCGCCTGCTCGCCGAGGTCAACAATCCCTACGTGGCTAATTTGCTGGAGGTCAACGAGGACGGCGGCATCCATTATCTGGTTCTGGAATATGTCGACGGGCAGAGCCTCGGCAAAGTGCTGAACGAGCGCGGCTCGCTTGACGAGGCGACGGCGGTCACCGTGATGGCCGACGTTGCCCGTGCTTTGCTGGAAGCCCACGAGCGCGGCATCGTGCACCGCGACATCAAGCCGGATAATATTTTGCTGGTCGGTGGCGGTTTGGGAACGGGTGTCGGCCAGGGAGACAAAGGTACGGCCCAGGATCGGCAGTCGCTGCCTACGCTTCAGCAGTTGCCTTTTCCCAGCCACGACTCACCGCCCAAGGTCAAGCTCACAGACTTCGGCCTGGCCAGGCATGTCGTGGAATCGGAATCGCTGCACTTTACTCAGACTGGCGCCATCCTCGGCACGCCTTATTACATGGCACCGGAGCAATGCACCGGCAAGGACGTCATTGCTCCGTCCACCGACATTTACGCCATGGGGGCGACCCTCTTTCACCTGCTGGCCGGCCGGCCGCCGTTTATCGGCGACAATCAGCTCGGCGTGATCGCCATGCATTGCAATGACCCGCCGCCGGCCTTGCGCACGTTTAACCCGGCCATAAGCGAGGCCATTGCCCAGGTCGTCGACAAATGCCTGGCCAAGGCGCCGGAGGCGCGCTACGCGAATGCCGGCGCTTTGCTGCGCGACCTCGAGCGCGTGAGCCGGGGCGAACCCACCAGCATTCTGGCTCATCCACGCTTGCCCGAAGGCGACGCGACGAAAATCCTCCAGTACGACTGGAGCTGGGATCTGCAAGCTGCGCCGGAGCAGCTCTGGCCGCATGTATCCAACACCGAACGTTTGAACCGGGCCTGCGGCTTGCCGGCCGTGCAGTTTTCCGTGCAAGCCGACGCCGGGGGCGTGCGCCGCCACGGCAAGTTTCGCAAAGCCGGCGTGACGGCGATGTGGCAGGAGCATCCGTTTGAGTGGGTCGAAGCCCGGCGCTTCGGCGTGCTGCGCGAGTACAGCCAGGGTCCTTTCAAATGGATCGTCAGCATGGTCGAACTGGCGGCCCGTGCCGGCGGCGGCACCCGCTTGACACATCGCGTGCGCATTGAGCCCAAAGGAATGATCGGCCGCACCGTGGCGGCCGTGGAAGTCGGCGTCAAGGCTCGCCGCGCCTTCGATCGCGTTTATCGGCGGATTGATGCCGCCGTGACCAACAAGCTCGGCGACCCGGGACTGGCCGATCCCTTTGAAGAACCGATGTCCCTGGCCGGGCCGCGGCAACGCCGCCTCGACCTGCTTTTGGTAAAACTCAATGCGCGCGGCGTAGACCCCGCCGTCGTGGAGCGCTTTGGCGACTTTCTGGCGACGGCGCCGGCGCAGGAGGTGGCCCGCATTCGCCCCCTCAGCCTGGCGCGCCGCCTGGGACTCGACCCGGAGCAGCTGGTGGCCGCCTGCATGCACGGCGTCCGCGAAGGACTGCTGCTTCTTCTCTGGGACATCCTCTGTCCTGTCTGCCGGATCCCTTCCGAGGTCAAGGAGACGCTCAAGGTCCTGCGCGAGCACGGCCGCTGTGAAGCGTGCAACCTGGATTTCACGCTGGACTTTGCCAATTCCGTGGAAATGATCTTCCGCGCGCACCCGGAAATTCGGGAAACCGAGCTGGGCGTTTACTGCATCGGCGGCCCGGCGCATTCCCCTCACGTTATTGCCCAGGTGCGCGTGGCGCCGTCGGAGCGCATCGAGCTGGAACTGGCATTGCCGGAGGGCGCCTACCGCTTGCGTGGTCCGCAATTGCCGTTCGTCCTCGATTTTCGCGTGCAGCCGGGCGCCTCCCCGCGGCACTGGGAGCTGAACCTGTCACGCGGTCCCGACCCGGCTTTGCCGCGCACCCTGCAAGCCGGCCGGCAAATCATTGCCCTCAGCAATGATCATCCGCAGGAGCTGGTGGTCCGCATCGAGCGCGCGGCCCCACGCGCAGATGCTCTCACGGCCGCCCGTGCGTCGACATCGGCCTTGTTCCGCCAGTTGTTCCCCGCGGAGATCCTGTCCCCGGGGCAGCTCGTCAGCATCGCCAATGTGACGTTGGTGTTTACGAATCTGGTGGGGGCAGGCAAGCTGTACGAGGAGTTTGGCGATGTAAAGGCTTTCGCCCTGATTCATGAGCACTTCCGTTTGCTGGACGACTGCATTCGCGGCGAAGGTGGAGCGCTCGTCAAGACAGTCGGCGAGGGTCTGGTGGCCGCCTTCGTGGAGCCGGTGTCTGCGGTCCGCGCGGGTCTGGCGATGATCGAAGCGCTGGCCAGGCATGCCGCAACGCAGGGACTCAGGTTGCGCGTGGGCATTCATCGGGGAGCAGCCATGGCGGCGACCTTGAATGACCATCTGGACTATTTTGGCAGTACAGTGAATCTGGCTGCCACGCTCCCCGGTCATGGGCGCGCGGGCGAAATGATTTTGTCCCAGGTCCTGGCGGCGGAGCCGGAAGTGCTGACGCTGCTGCAAACTAGGCACTGGCTGTGCGAACCCATCGACACCATCGCCACGGACGCCGCCAGCGGGCTTCTGCACCGAGTGCGGAACTCCGATAAGGCAATTGCAGATTGAAGATTGCAGATTGCAGATTGAATTCAGTATTAAATCTGCAATCTGCAATCTCAAAATCTGCAATCCTCCATCGCTTTTTGCTAATCTCTGTGCATGCACAAGGCTACCACTCCGGACTTGCAAAGGCATTTCGGTCTTCTGCAAGCGACGGCGCTGAACATCACACAGATTGTCGGCGCCGGCGTTTTCATCACCATCCCCTTCATGCTCAAAGCGCTTCCCGGGCCTTATGCCCTGCTCGGCTGGGTCGCGGCCGCCCTGGTCATGTTTTTTGACAGTCTAATCTGGAGCGAACTCGGCGCGGCATTGCCCGGATCGGGTGGTTCCTATCTCTACCTACTCGAATGCTACGGCCGCAACCGCTGGGGCCGCCTGATGGCTTTCCTGTTCATCTGGCAGTTTTTGATCAGCGGACCCCTGGAGCTTGGCTCAGGACTGATTGCCAT
>DASZFN010000668.1:0-9229 GCA_035939715.1 Gemmataceae bacterium
GGCTGGTGTGCCTGACGGCCTGCGCCGCCCAGCTGCGCTGGACGCGCTAAGGCGCGGTTTGACACCCCAGCGAGCCGGCGGGTTTATCCCGCCGGGACAAGCCCGGCGGCTCGCCAAGGCAGGTGTTGAAACCGCGTCTAAACGAGGAGCGCTACAGCGTCCCGGCCTTGGCCTTGCTGAAGCGCTCGGCGATGGCGCTC
This sequence comes from Gemmataceae bacterium, assembly GCA_035939715.1. Classification (GTDB taxonomy): domain Bacteria; phylum Planctomycetota; class Planctomycetia; order Gemmatales; family Gemmataceae; genus DASZFN01. The sequence continues at coordinate 201 of DASZFN010000668.1, forward strand.
CAGTTGGCCACGGCCCACCAGGCGTCGATGTAGTCGGGGCGCTTGTTCTGGTACTTCAGGTAGTAGGCGTGCTCCCAGACGTCGACGCCCATGATCGGCGCCTGGTTTTTCATGTAGGGGCTATCCTGATTGGGCGTGCTGAGAATCTGCAGCTTACCGCCATCCACCACCAGCCAGGCCCAGCCGCTGCCGAAACGGCTGACGGCGGCCTGTTTGAGCTGCTGCTGAAAGGCGGTGAAATCGCCAAAAGTCTTGCTGATCTCGTCGGCAAGCGGCCCACTCGGTTTGCCGCCTGCGCCCTTGGCCATGATTTCCCAGAACATCGTGTGGTTGGCGTGGCCGCCGCCGTTGTTGATCACGGCCTGGCGAATGTTCTCCGGCACCTTGTTAATTTCGCGGAGCAAGTGCTCGATGGGGAGATTCTGCAAGGCGGTCTGGCCTTCCAGCGCCTTGTTGACATTGTCCACATAGGCCTTGTGGTGCCTGTCGTGATGGATTTCCATCGTCATCTTGTCGATGGAGGGCTCCAGGGAATCGGGGGGATAGGGCAGAGGGGGCAACGTGTAAGCCATGATGACCTCCTAGGGAGTAAAAGGCTGGCGTCCTTGTCTTCACTGCCGCACACCGGGCAGCAAAACGAGAACGGTGCAAGACTCGGAGTGCCTCATTGCTTAGTTAATTTATGGTCAAGTCGCGCGCGGGGCAACCGAGGGCAAGTGGTGAGTGGTGAGTAGTCCGAACCCGCTTCACTCACGACTCACGACTCACCACGTTACAGCCGCCGAATATGGAAGCCGCCGTCGACATTGAGCACGTCGCCGGTAGAAAATGGAATTTGCCCGGTGGCCAGGGTGCCCACCGCCTTGGCGACGTCGGTGGGCGCGCCCCAGCGGCGCATGGGCGTAAGCCCATCCTTGATGAGACGATCGTACACTTCCCGGCTGCCGGCTGTCATGTCGGTAACGACAATGCCCGGGCGAACCTCGTACACGTTGATGCCATGTTCGGCCAGGCGCACGGCAAAGAGAGCAGTAGCCATGCTCAGTCCGGCCTTGGAAATACAGTAATCGCCCCGGTTGATCGACGCCGCGTAAGCGGAAAGGCTGGAAATATTGATGATCGCCGGATGGATGAGATTGGGCAACAAGCGAATCATCGCCCGGGCCACGCGCTGGGAGAGAAAATAGGGACCTTTCAAATTCACGGCAAGCACGCGGTCCCAGCTTTCTTCGGTTGCTTCCAGTATGTCCTTTCGGCCCACGGAAGTGATGGCGGCATTATTGACGAGCAGGTCGATTCTGCCCCAGCGCGTCAGAACTTCGTCCAGCAGCCGCTCTTGCTCGGACGTTTTGCCGACGTCGGCCTTGATGAGGATAGCCTCGCTCCGGGACTCGACCTGAGACTGGGTGTCGCGGGCGGCTTGATCGTTCTCGGCATAATTGATGGCGACGTGATAGCCGGCGCCGGCAAGCTCCAGACAGATCGCCCGGCCGATGCCACGGCTGCCTCCAGTAACGAGCGCGACCGGCTTAATCGATTTTGTTGCCGGACCGGTGGCAGTGGGTTGCGGCTGCACGGCGGTTGGACCTCTCAAGAACAGAAGTCAGATGTCACAAGTCAGCGGTCAGTAAGCAGCTCTGCTCTCTGACTTCTGATCTCTGACCTCTCTCCCCCATTCTCGCCGCGTGCAGCGCGTCAAACAAGGCTCTCCAGCAAATACTTCAACTTACGCACTTCCGTATCCATCGCGTAAGGAGCATCGGGAAGATCGTTGATCTCGACGGTCAGCAGGCGGTCATAACCGCGGCGGCTGAGCTGGGCGATGATGCGGCCGTATTCGACCTCACCCTGACCGACGCGCACCTGGAATTGCTCGGCGTTCCGGCCCGTGTCGCGGAGATGCACGTGGCGGACGTAGGGATAGACCTGGTCATAGCTTTTGCCCTGGTGCGGTCCGGCAATGTAATGGCTGGGATCCAGCGTAAGACCCAGGCCCGGGACACGTTTGCAGAGCTCGACGGCGGTATCGGGAATCTCGGTAAGCGTGCCGATGCGCGTCTCCGCCGCCAGCACAATGCCTTCGCCGCCGGCAAGCTGCACCAGCGCGGTCAGCCGCTTGACTTCCGCATCGAGCCCACAACCCGCCGAGGCCACGGGAATGGTAATCACGGAAACCATCGACAGCCGGGCGAGATGGCAAATGGCGCGAAGCTGCCGGCAGTACTCGGCATCGTCGGCCGTTTCAATTTCGACATCAAAGGCAGCCGGGCTCAGGCTCGGCCCAATGCGGATGCGCTGCAGCGCGAGACCGACATCCCGGGCGACCTCGCTCGGCCGCAGATGCGGGCCCTTTTCGTGAATGGCAACGTCGACCTTGCCGAATTCCAGCTCGGCAATGGTGCGCAAAGTCTGCTCGAGGGGAAAACGGGCAAAACAAAGCGTGGAGCATGCGACGTACACGGCAGCCTCCCTGCATGGTATAGAGGACGACCCTGCGCGGTCGTTCCGCATCTAGGCGGCGCGGTGCTTATAGCCGGGTTGCTGGTCGATGGCAAGAGCACAGTTCGAGGCCAATCCCTAGCGACGTTCCTATTCTGACGTGGGGGTGTTGGGACTGCTCGTGAAGATGCCCAACGCCCCCCCGCGCGTCGAAGATGCTCATATGAAAAAGCCCCGATGAGCATCTTCGGCGCGCGATGCATATCCTTGGCCTATAACGACTAGCAACGTGAAGAGCCCTATTCTTTCGTCGAAGATGCTCATTTGGAACCTATCCGCTGGGAGCCGGGTCTCAAGGCTGTTCAGGCAAACCGCGGCAGAGAACCGGTTTGCCACGCTTTTGGGTCCGGGGCCAACATGGCCAAACTGTCTGTCGAGACGTGCCTTTGCCTTTCTTTCGTTCCAAGACATGCCCCGATCTGTTATGAGGCATGGGGACGCCCGGAAGTACGCGAAGGGAGTCGCGCATGTTAGAAGCCAGCCTGCCAGCCGCCTGGGGTCAAGTTCTGGAGCATGTGGAGCTTGCCCTGAAGCAAGCGGAAGCCCAGGCCATCGAACGCGAAAGGACCTCGCCCGGACTGGACGCGAAAGCAGACATGCGCGGAGACAGGGAAGCGCATTGGCAAGGATGCCTCACAAGGATGCAGACGCGCACGCAAGTCTTGCAAAGCGGCATGCAGCAGATCGAGCAAAAAGTCCAAGAAGTTGACATTGAGCTGGAGGAAAGAGAAGAGGCTCTCCAGCAATGGCGGGGCGCTTTGCAAAGTCTTGGCCAAGACCTGGCAAAGTGGGCGGCGCGTGGAGTAGAATGATCGGGAATGGAAAGTGGTCAGTCATCAGCAAATGCCAAACACTAACCACTGACCATTATCACTGACCACTGCTCCTGCGACGTGGAGGTGCCCCATGGCGAAGTTTGCCGTCATCCTGCCCGCAGCCGGTCAATCGTCGCGTTTCAAGGATAAGGAGAAGAAGCCGTTTGCCCAACTCGACGGCCGGGCCGTGTGGTTGCGCTGCGCCGAGTTGTTTATCACGCGCGACGATGTCTGTCAGTGCCTCATCGTCGTGGCCAAGGCCGACCAGGAAACATTTCGCCGCCGCTATGCGCCGAACCTGGCGTTCATGAACGTGCAGATCGTGGACGGGGGCTCCGAGCGTTTTGAGTCCGTGGCCAACGCCCTCGTCCTGGTCAAGCCGGAAGCAGACTTCGTCGCCATTCATGACGCCGTGCGACCCTGCCTGTCGGAAGAGATGATCAATGCCGTCTTCGCCAAGGCGGAAAAGACAGGCGCTGCTCTCCTGGCCCTGCCGGTGAGCGACACGATCAAGCGCGTCGATGGCCAGCAGAAAGTGCTCGAGACGGTGTCCCGCCAGGGACTGTGGCTGGCGCAGACGCCGCAAGTCTTTCGGCGCGATTGGCTGATCGAAGCCTATGCCAACCGGGGCAAGCTGGGGCAGGAAATCACCGATGATGCGCAATTGATGGAAGCGGCCGGCCACCCCGTGTATGTCGCTGAGGGTTCCTCCACGAATGTAAAGATCACAACCAAGTCGGATCTCTTCTTGGCGGATGCAGTCCTCAAATCCCGGCCGAAACCGAAGCCGAGCGGGCCGATTCATCCATTTGCCGAGGAAGAAATGTGGGGCGGGCGGCCGAAGAAATAGAACCATCTCGTCGACGGTATCCTTTGCACTGGATGGAGGCCCCCGAAATGATCCAAAAGAAAACCAAACCGCCAAAAACACGGCGAAGCTTTGCCAGTCCCTGGGGCCAACTGGACTATCTCTGCAAGAAAATCCGCTACTGGCTATATACGAGAAGCCAGAAATCGGCAGCGACCCATTATACAGAGCGCCTGGAACGCACATTGCGCGATTTACCAAGGAACGACCTTGCCATCATCCGTGAGGAGGGATTAGCTTTGCTCGCCGAACTCCAGGGGCGAATCCGCGAGGCCATTGCGCACCGGAGAAGAGAGATTCGGCTAATGGAACAACTCCAAGATGAGGCCCACGCGCCAAGATACTCAGCAAGCACCAGAGCCTACATGCTTCAGGATCGCGACAGCACGGCCTTAGAGGAGCGACGAGCAATCCTGGAAGAACTTGAGAAGCAGGCGGCCCGCCAAAGCGGCAATATGATGATGCAAAAATCACAATGAAGGCTGAGAGCTATCTGCCTGACAGAGTGATCGCAATAATTGGGCAGGGTGCACTGCAATCCGTCGTGTGAAATGCTGGATTTGTTGCCGGCAAGAGAAGCCTGGCGCGACAAGCACTGTAGTTTGCGTCTTAATAGAGATAGTTTCGAGCAAGCCCTGCCGGCAAGCGATTCGTGGAGCAACGACTACTATCGCCGCCGCATCGCTATTCCGAATGGCGGGAAATAGCCGCTGCTCGCCTACCAGGCGTGAGATCTCGTAGTGCTCCTTCTCATAGCCAAATGAACCCGCCATGCCGCAGCAGCCTGCGTCCAGATCGATAACCTCCGCCTCCGGAATTCGCCGTAACAAGCGCATCGTCGGCTCCATACCGACCAGCGAGCGTTGGTGACAGTGGCCCTGCACGAGAATCCGCCTTGGTCCGGATTGAAAGGGGACGGACGTGCCTTGTTTGTCATGCTCGGCCATGGCCGACTCGGCCAGTTCTTCAAAGGTGTAACATGCAGCAGCCACGACTTCGGCCTGGCGACGGTCTTCGCCGCCCAGGAGGGCGGGATAATCGTCGCGAACCGTCAACAGGCAACTCGGTTCGCAGGCCATGATCGGCTTGCCCTCCGCGGCCCAGGAATAGAGCGCTTGGACATTGTGCCTGGCGAACCGAACCGCCTTGGCCAGCATGCCGTTGGAGATCAGAGGACGCCCGCAGCAGCGTACTTTTCGCATCCAGCTTGCCGGCCCGGCATATCCTTCGCGGCAGGCTTGCTCGCAATGGAAGCCCAGCGCTTCGAGAAACTCCACGGCTGCTTTGCCGACGTGGGGCTCGTAATATTCCACGAATGTGTCTGGAAATATCAGGACTGCGCGCTTGCCGGCTTTGGTCTCCAGCCATTTTTCGAGGCGCGTGAAAAAATAATCATCGAAGCAATCCCTGGAAAACCGGGGCGGAACGCGACGTGAATCGATGGCGAAGAGCTTTTCATTAAGCCAGCGTCCGATGCCGCTGCGAATGAGCACCTGAGACAACCGCGGGAGCCGCCTCCCCCAGGACGAAAGGGTTGCCACATTGCCGAAAATCCAGTTCCGCCAGGGTAAGCCATGTCTACGGTGGTATTGATCGAGGAACTCGGCCTTGAGTCTGGCCATGTCCACATTGGTTGGGCATTCGCTCTTGCACGCCTTGCATTCCAGGCACAGGTCAAGCACTTCCTTCACCGCCCCGTCGGTCAATCCTTCCTCACCAAGCTGACCGGTCATCGCCAGCCGCAAGGCATTGGCTCGGCCGCGTGTCGTGTGCTGCTCGTCCCGTGTCGCCTGGTACGAGGGGCACATGGTTCCGTCGCGGCGTTTCCGGCAAGCGCCGACGCCGGAGCATAACTCCGCGGCCTGGACCATGCCGCCATCCGCGGAGAAATCGAATGTCGTCGGCACAACCGGCGTGACGTATGCCGGGCCGTAACGCAAATTGTCGGTCAGTGGCGGCGCATTGACGATCTTGCCGGGGTTGAGCAAGTTCTGTGGATCAAAGGCCTGCTTTAGCTCGCGAAACGCGGCGTAGAGGGCAGGGCCGAACATTTTCTCCTGAAAGGGGCTGCGCACCAGACCGTCGCCATGCTCACCCGACAGCGCGCCGCCATGCTTCAACACCAGGTCGGCGACTGCGCGCGCGATCGATTCGAACTGGCGAACACCGGCCTCTGTCTTCAGGTTGATCACGGGACGCACGTGCAGGCAGCCGACGGACGCATGCGCATAGACGCCGGCCCTGGTCCCGTGACGCGCGATGATAGCGAGGAACTCCGCGATGTAATCATGGAGACGCTCCGGAGCAACTGCGGTATCTTCCACGAAGGAAATCGCCTTGGCGTCGCCTTTTTGCGCCATAGATAGGCCCAGCGCCATTTTGCGGAGCTTCCAGATCCTGGACTGGGCGGCGGCGTCCAACGCGCAATGAAAGGAGTCGCCAAGGCCATGCGCCTTCAGGTCGGCTTGCAACGCATCCAGCTGCAGCGTCAGATCGCCGGGCGCATCCGCGTAAAACTCGACGAGCAGTATGGCGCCGGGATCACCGTGTAGAAAACCGCGCAGGCGAGAAGCCTCGGAGTTGGTCTTTGTGCTATCCAGGACATACTGATCTATGACCTCGATTGCCGACGGCGCGTGTTTCAGGATGAGCGGGGCCGCTGCCAGAGCGTCCAGCAATTCGGCAAATTGGACGACCAGCAGAGCCTTGTGCATGGGAAGTTCGACCAGGCTCAGCCTGGCCTCGAGAGTGATTCCCAGCGTCCCCTCGGAACCGACGAACAGGTGCGCAAGATTAAAGCCGGAGCCTACAAACCGGTCCAGATTATAGCCGCCGACACGCCGCAGGATCTTGGGATAGCGGCGTTCGATTTCCGCGCCGTTGTCCAGAGCGAGCCGGCGAACGGCCCGGTAGCATTCTCCTTCGCGATCGTTTTTCCGCGTCTTTATTTGCAGCTCTTCTTGATTGAGAAGGGATGCGCTGACCAGGCTTCCGTCCGCCAGGACTACTCTCATCTCCTGGACGTGATCGACAGTCTTGCCGTAAATCAGCGAGTGCGCGCCGCACGAGTTATTGGCGATCATGCCGCCGATAGTGGCGCGGTTTGACGTGGAGACGTCCGGAGCGAATTGCAATCCATGCGGCTTGACCGCGGCGTTCAGATCATCGAGCACGCAGCCGGGCTGTACGCGCACCCAGCGCTCGGCCGGATTGATCTCCAGAATCTTCTCCAGGTACTTGGAACAATCGAGCACAACGCCTGGCCCGATGGCCTGGCCGGCTTGCGACGTGCCGCCGCCACGCGCCGTAATCGGCACGCCGAAGCGGGCGCATGTCTGAACGGTGGCAATTACATCTTGTTCACTCTTCGGCAGCACGACGCCGAGAGGGACAATCTGGTATACGCTGGCATCCGTGGAATAAAGCGCCCGACTCAGGCGGTCGAAGCGGATTTCGCCGGCGACAGCGTTCTTGAGTTCTGCTTGAAAACTGCGCACGTCAACGGTCCGCCTGTCCCCGGTCGAACTTGCGCCGATGAGAGGCAAATTGACGATACTCATCCAAAATTCCCGCAACCTGCCGATTGCACCAAACCACCGCGGCTGCCGCGACGTAACAACAGGCAGAATCTCCTTGTCAGCCCATGGAACCTATTGTAGGCTCAAGTTTGGTTGGATTTGTGGCGAATCGACATCCGCTTTCCCTTGAAGAGTGTTCCTTCGCGATGAGCGAGGATTGTCATCATCCGTTGAGTAGCGCGCCCTTGCTCCGCCTGCCGCGGCATTTACTGCTTGCGCTGTCGGCATGCTGCGCTCTTTGCCTGACAGCAGCGCCGCGGGCCCGAGCGGAGTGTGGCGATTACGTGTCACGCGGCGGCAGCCTGCCGGCACACGCCTCAGCGCCCGTCCCTGAGACCAGTCAGACCGTTCATCATCCGGCGCCGCCGCGACACGGGCCGTGCCGAGGCCCTCACTGCTCTCAAGGAGCGCCGACACCAACGGTCCCGGTCTCCACTACTCCCGTGCCAGCAGACCAATGGGGATCCCTCACCAGGTTCCACCTCCGGTTTGCAAAGCCCGGCATCGCTAAGTTTCGGGAAGAACCGCTGCAACCCCCGCAGTCTTTCGCCTCAGTCATTTTTCATCCTCCTCGGCCGAACTTCACTTCAATCTTTTAAGAAGACCGGCAGCTAACTCGTGATGACGGAAACGGACTCCATTGCGCAAGGAGTTCATCCGCCGCGCAGATCGGCTCTCGCCAGAAGTGAGTTCACGCACATGGACACCTCCAATCCCATACCCGCGCAGACGACCGCGGAGCCGCCTCGACCTCTCTTGCGCACGAAGCGCGGCTTTGTGTATGAGCCGGCCATCGGCCCGCGCTTGAAAGTCCTTCTGCTGGCGATTTTCACCATCGTCGCCCTCCTTGGGGCGACGGGCGCTTACCTGGTGGCCATCCGAGTCCTGGAAGTCGTGCGCGGGCTCCGCTACGAGAATCAGTTCAGCATCGGCATGTTCATGGTCCATGTCGTGTTCGGCGTTCTGGTCGTCATTCCGTTTTTGGTGTTCGGCTTCACGCACCTGGCCACGGCGCGTAATCGGCCCAATCGTCTGGCGGTGCGACTTGGCATTGCTCTATTTATTACCGGCATAGCCGTGGCACTCACGGGGCTTGCCCTTGTGCAACTCGACAAGATGCCCCAGCTGCCGACCGGCAGCGTCTCGCGTTGGATCGTCTACGGCTTGCATGTCCTGACGCCGGTCCTCGCGGTCGTGCTGTACTTGCTGCACCGGCACGCGGGACCCGAAATCAAATGGAAATGGGGGATCGGCTGGGGCATAGCGGTC